>NZ_JBWKCY010000011.1:0-267370 GCF_056436245.1 Streptomyces sp. NPDC043812 | reverse complement strand
CAGCGGTCTACCTCGCCGGGCACCAGGACGCCGCCCCGGCGGACGTCGCCAAGGCGCTCACCGACGGCGCCACGCCCGACAAGATCACCAACCCGACCGAGGGCACGCCGAACAAGCTGCTGAAGGTCGTCGAGTGACCGAGGGCGAGAAGCCGTAGGGGCAGTCCCTGCCATTCCGCCGGTGCGTCCGGCGGAATCACGCGGGGACGTCCCCGGCTGTTGAGCCGGCGGCCGCCGTGCCCTCCCCCACGGGGCACGGCGGCCGCCTTATCGTGTGCCCATGACGACGAGGTATGCGGCGCTGCTGCGCGGGATCAACGTGGGCGCCAAGAAGAAGGTCCCGATGAACCGACTCCGCGTGCTCCTCGAGGAGTTGGGGCACCGCGACGTGGCCACGTACCTGCAGAGCGGCAACGCGATGTTCAGCAGCGACGAGGCCGACGAGCGGGTGCTCGCCCAGGCCATCGAGGATGCGATCGAGCAGGACCTCGGCTTCCGCGTCGACACACTCGTGCGCGGCAGCGACTACCTGGCGGCGGTCGCCGACGCCTGTCCGTTCCCGGCCGCCACGCTGGAGGGCAAGCAGCTGCATGTGACCTATCTGTCCGAGACACTCGCACCCGAACGGCTGGCCTCCGTCGATCCCGCAGAACACCTGCCGGAGGAGTTCCGGCTCGGCGACCGGGCGCTGTACCTGTACACCCCGGACGGTCTCGGCCGCTCGAAACTCGCCGCGGCACTGGCGCGACCGTCCCTGACGAAAGGGGTCGTCGCCACCACCCGGAACTGGAACACCGTCGTCAAACTGGTGGAGATGACCCGTGCCTGAGCCCGCAACGGAAGCCGTGAACGCAGCGATGGAGGCGGAGTTCCGGCTGCTCGACCCGGCGGTGCGGTCCTCGCCCGAGCTGCTCGCGGATCTGCTGCACCCGGACTACGAGGAGTTCGGCACGTCGGGCCGGCTGTGGACCCGCCAGTCGATCATGGCCGCGCTGCGGGCCAGGGACGCCCCCGTGCCGCGGGAGATCACCACGTCCCGGATGAAGGGCGCGCTGCTCGCGCCCGGCGTGGTCCATCTGACGTTCGACACCGAGTCCGGCGCCCACCGGGCACACCGCAGTTCGATCTGGCGGCTGACGGACGGGAACTGGCTGCTCTACTTCCACCAGGGCACGCGTTTCGAGGAGGAGGGCGACCCGTCACCGGTGGCGGGCGGAGCCGTCGGTTGACTGAAATGGCCCAAGGGAACAGCGTGCAAGTGGACCGCAGACACGTGCCACTTGCTGGCTAGGGTCGACGCCATGGACACCACGGAGACCACCGGGAACACCGTCGTCGACTTCTACTTCGACCCCGTCTGCCCCTTCGCCTGGATCACCTCCCGCTGGATGCTCGAGGTCGAACGCGAACGCACCATCGACCTCCGCTTCCGGTTGATGAGCCTGTATCTGCACAACGTCGGCAACGAACTCCCGGACTGGTACCGCGACCTGGTCGACCGCTCCCTCGGGCTCGTCCGCGTCGTCGCGGCCGCCGCGCGGCAGCACGGCGACGGAGTGCTGCGCGAGCTGTACACCGAGCTCGGCACCCGCATCCACCAGGACAAGAACGACGACTTCGACGATGTGGCCGCCCGGTCGCTCGCCGCACTCGGCCTGCCCGCCGCGCTCGCCGATGCGGCCCGGGACCCGTCCTGGGACGACGCGGTGCGCGCCAGTCACGAGGTGGGCAAGGACCCCGCTGCCGACGGCTACGTCGGCACCCCCACCATCCATGTCGACGGCACGGTCTGGTTCGGACCGGTCCTCAACGCGGTTCCGCGCGGGCCGAGGGCCGGCGAACTCTTCGACAGTTTCCGCGTCCTCGCGGGCCACCCCGACCTGTTCGAGATCAAGCGCACCCGCACGGGCAGCCTGGTGTTCGACTGACGGGGTCGCGCCCGGCGTCAGGCCGTCGCCGCCACCAGGCGCTGCTCCAGCGCCTCGTCGTGCCGGGCGAGGAGCAGCCGCGCCAGCTCCGGCGCCGGGCCCAGCACATCCGCGAGGACATCGGCCCCCGCCGCACCGGCAGCGATGCGGTCGGGCAGCCGGCCGGGGGCGATCACGTAGGGGGCGACCGCCACACGGCGCACGCCCGAGGCGCGCAGCTCGCGCACCGCGTCCTCGGTGCGCGGAAGGGATGCGGAGGCGAACGCAGGTCGCACGGCGCACCAACCGGTGTGCCGCAGCTCCCGCGCTGTTTCGGCGATCACTGCGATCGCCTCCGGGTCTGTGGAGCCCGCCGCAGCCAGCACCAGGCCGGTCGAGCTCTTGTCGGCGGGCGTGAGCCCCGCCTCGTACAGCCGCCGCTCGACGGCGGACAGCAGCATCGGTGACGGGCCGAGCACATCCGCCTGCCGGATGCGCAGGGACGGCGGCGCCGTGCGCAGCACGGCGGGGATGTCCGCCTTGGCGTGGAAGGCGCGGGTCAGCAGCAGCGGCATGGCCACCACGTCCCGTACGCCCTGCGACGCGAGCCGGTCCAGCACCCCGGAGACCGACGGAAGGTTGAAGTCCAGGAAGCCGACTTCCACCCGCAGCCCGGGCTGCAGCGCCTGCACACACCGGGTGAGGGCATGCACGGTCGACGCATGCCGCGGATCGCGGCTGCCGTGGGCGATGACGAGGAGGACGGGTCGGTTCATGGTGCGCTCAGTTCTTCACCAGCAGGCCGCGGCGGCGCAGCACCGCACGCTCCAGCGGGCTGAAAATCAGCAGATCGATGGCGATACCCACGATCAGGATCAGGATGATGGCCAGGAAGATCCCCGCCATGTCGATGTTGTTGCGACCGTTCTCCAGCAACTGGCCGAGCCCCAGGCCCAGCTCGGGCGAGGAGGCGATGATCTCGGCAGCCATCAGCGATCGCCACGAGAACGCCCAGCCCTGCTTCAACCCCGCCAGATAGCCGGGGAGCGCCGCCGGCATCACGATGTGCCAGGCGCCGCGCAGCCCGGTCGCGCCCAGCGTGCGGCCCGCCCGCAGGAACAGCGGTGGCACCTGGTCGACGCCCGCCACCAGGCCGTTGGCGATGGACGGCACCGCGCCGAGCAGGATCACCGCGTACATCATCGAGTCGTTGAGACCGAGCCAGAGGACCGCGGGAGCCACCCAGGCCACCGACGGCAGGGACTGCAGCCCGGAAAGAATGGGGCCGATCGCGGCGCGGACGAACTTCACCCGTGAGACCAGCAGTCCCAGCGGAGTGCCGATGGCGAGCGCCAGCAGAAAGCCGAACAGGGCGCGGGAGACGCTGGTCCAGAGCACCTCGAGCAGCGTGCCCGCCAGCCACATGTCGGTCAGGCTGTTCCACACCGCGCCCGGCGCCGGAAGCTTGTACTCGTCGGTGACCTTCCCCCACACCAGGAGCTGCCACACGACCAGCACCAGTGCGACGGCCACCACCGGCGGCAGGACCTTGCCCAGCAGCACCTCGCGCACGGGCGTACGGCGCACCTGCACCGCGTCCAGCGCGTCGAGGCCCGCCTCCAGGCCCGCGATGTCCTGGGCGTCGGTCTTGGCGGTCGTCTCAGTGCTGGCCATGACGGCGGATCTCCCCACGCAGTTCTTCGGTGATCTCGACGGACAGCTCCGCCACGGCGGCGTCCTCGATGCGGCGCGGCTGCGGCAGCCCGATGCGCCACTCCCGGGCGATCCGGCCCGGCCGGGACGACAGCAGCACCACACGCTCGGCCAGCCGCACGGCCTCGCGCACGTTGTGGGTGACGAACAGCACCGACAGGTTCGTCTCGCGCCAGATGCGCGTCAGTTCGTCGTGCAGCACGTCGCGGGTGATGGCGTCCAGCGCCGCGAACGGCTCGTCCATCAGCAGCAGATCACTGTCCTGGGCGAGCGCGCGGGCCAGAGCCACACGCTGACGCATTCCGCCGGACAGCTCGTGCACCCGCTTCCCGTACGAGCCGTTCAGCCGCACCAGCTCCAGCAGCCGCTCCGCCTCGGTGCGCCGCTCGGACTTCTGCACGCCGCGCAGCCGCAGAGCGAGCTCGATGTTCTTGCCCGCGGTCAGCCACGGGAACAGCGCGTGCTCCTGGAACATCAGGGCCGGCCGGCCGCCGGGGGTCTCGATGGACCCCGCGGTCGGCCGGTCGAGCCCCGCGACCAGATTGAGCAGCGTCGACTTGCCGCAGCCCGAGGCCCCGAGGAGGGTGACGAACTCGCCGGGAGCGACATCGAGCGTGATGTCGTCCAGGACGAGCTGGGGGCCGGTGGGTCCGGCGAAGGACTTGGAGACATGCCCGATACGGGCCGCGTACTCCACGCTCACGCGGTCCTCGGCCTTGGCGAGGGCAGTGGCCATGGTCGTCACCTCCTGGGAACTCGGCTGCTACGGGATTACTTGACGCCGAGTCCGGCGTCGGCGACCTCGGGCTTGCCCGCGGCCTTGAGAACCTTGTTCAGCGGCTTCAGGTCGTAGATCCCGGCGAGGTCCGGCTCCTCCAGCAGACCTGCCTTCACCGCGTGACCGGCCTGCGCCTCCAGCGTCGCCGCCAGCGGGTCGTCGGTGAACTGGATGGACTTCCACGCCGGGTCGATGACCTCGGCACCCAGCGGCTTGCCGGTGAGCGACTTCAGCTTGGCGTTCGCCGACGCCTTCGCCGTGTCCGGGTTGGCGTTGATCCAGTCGTTCGTCTTCACCGAACCGCGCAGCACCGCCTCGACGATGTCCGGGTGCTCGGTGAGGAACTTCTGCGACACGATGATGTTCGTGATCACGAACTTCTTGTCCGGCCACAGCGTGGACTCGTCGAGCAGTACCTTCGCGCCTTCGCTGACCAGCTTGGACGCGGTCGGCTCAGGCACCCACGCGCCGTCGATGGAACCGGACTTGTAGGCATCCGGTGCGACCTTGTTCTCGGTGCGGACCACGGAGACGTCGCCCTTGCCGCTCTGGGCGTCGACGTTCCAGCCCTTCTCCTTGATCCAGTTGAGGAACGCCACGTCCTGGGTGTTGCCCAGCTGCGGGGTGGCGATCTTCTTGCCCTTGAGGTCGTCCAGGGTCTTGATCTTCTTCGGGTTGACGACCAGCTTCACGCCGCCGGACGCCGATCCGCCGATGATGCGCAGGTTCTGGCCCTTGGACTTGGAGTAGCCGTTGATCGCGGGCGAGGGGCCGATGAAGCCGATGTCGATCGAGTCGGCGTTGAGCGCCTCGATCTCGGAGGGGCCGGCGTTGAAGGTCGACACCTTCAGTTCCGTGCCGCCCAGCTCCTTCTGGATGATGCCCTCTTGGTCGCCCACCAGGGCGGTGGCGTGCGTGAGGTTCGGGAAGTAACCGATCCTCACCTCGTCGGCCGAGAGCTTCTCGCCCTCGGCGGCCACCTTCTTGTCTTCGGTCTTCGCTTCCGAGCCGTAGCCGCAGGAGGCGAGAGCGCCGATCAGCAGCGGCAGGGCGGCGGCAGCGGCGAGACTGCGGCGCAGGGTGGTACGGGTGGCAGGCACGGGAGGCTTTCCTCTCGTTGGCCCGGCGGTCACGGACTCATGTCGTGGCCGGGAGATCGGCAGGTCTTCGGCGGTGCGGGGTGCGGGGGGTGTGGGCGCGCAGGCAGTGCGCGTACGTCATCGCGCACATCGCGCCACCCCGCCCGTGCCCGCGCCGAGGGCGCCGCTGCCGACCCGGCCGCCCTCCTTCGCGAACGTCGCGTAGATGTCGGTACTGGCGTTGAGCGTGTCCGCGCCGAGGGCGCCTCCCCCAGACTTCGTCCGGGGGGACCCCCAGCCGACCCGGCCGCCCTCCTTCGCGAACGTCGCGTAGATGTCCGTCATCAGAAGTCCCAGCCCTCGTCGTCGGCCTCGGCCACGGGCTCCGCCTCGGCGGCGAACGCGGCGCCGGCCATACCGGCCGCGAGCGTGGTGCCGTCCGCGGGGTCGATCAGCAGGAACGAGCCGGTGCGGCGGGAGTCGGCGTACGAGTCGAGCGCCAGCGGCTCGGCGGTACGGACCTTGACCCGGCCGATGTCATTGGCCACCAGCTGCCCGGGGGCCGGGTGCTGGGACAGGTCGTCGAGGGTGAGCCGCGACGGGATCTCCTTGACGATCGCCTTCACCGTGCGGGTGGTGTGCTTGAGCAGTACCCGCTGGCCGACGGCGAGCGGCTGGTCGGCGACATGGCAGACGGTCGCCTCGACGTCCTGCGTGGTCGGCGGCGCGTCGCCGCTCGGCACGATGAGGTCGCCGCGCGAGATGTCGATGTCGTCCTCCAGCAGGAGGGTGACCGACTGCGGTGTCCAGGCGACGTCCACCGACTCGCCCAGCAGATCGATCGCGGAGATCTTCGACGTACGGCCGGACGGCAGCACGGTCACGGACTCGCCGACGCGGAACGTACCGGCCGCGATCTGGCCCGCGTAGCCGCGGTAGTCGGGGTGCTCGGCGGTCTGCGGCCGGATCACGTACTGCACGGGCAGCCGGGCGTGGCAGCCGGTGAGGTCGTGGCTGACCGGCACGGTCTCCAGGTGCTCCAGCACGGTCGGTCCGCCGTACCAGTCCATGGTGGCCGAGGGCTCCACGACGTTGTCGCCGGTGAGCGCGGAGATCGGGATCGCGGTGATCTCGGGGACGCCCAGGGAGGCGGCGTACGCGGTGAACTCCTCGGCGATCTGCGCGAAGACGGGCTCGGCGTAGTCGACGAGGTCCATCTTGTTGACGGCGAGGACCACGTGCGGGACGCGCAGCAGCGCGGCGATCGCGGCGTGGCGGCGGGTCTGCTCGACGACGCCGTTGCGCGCGTCGACCAGGATCACCGTGAGCTCGGCGGTGGACGCGCCGGTCACCATGTTGCGGGTGTACTGCACGTGCCCGGGGGTGTCGGCGAGGATGAACCGCCTGCGCGTGGTGGCGAAGTAGCGGTACGCCACGTCGATGGTGATGCCCTGTTCGCGCTCGGCCCGCAGCCCGTCGGTGAGCAGCGCTAGGTCGGGCGCCTCCTGGCCGCGGTTGCGGGAGGCGTGCTCGACGGCCTCCAACTGGTCGGTGAGGACCGACTTGGAGTCGTGCAGCAGCCGCCCCACCAGGGTGGACTTGCCGTCGTCGACGGATCCCGCGGTGGCGAAGCGCAGCAGCGTGGTGGCCGAAAGCTGCTCGGTCAGCTGCTCGGTGGTGCTCGTCATGTCTAGAAGTACCCTTCGCGCTTGCGGTCTTCCATCGCAGCCTCGGACATCTTGTCGTCGGCGCGCGTGGCGCCCCGCTCGGTGAGCCGGGAGGCGGCGATCTCCGTGATCACGGCGTCGAGCGTGGTGGCGTCGGAGTCGACGGCACCGGTGCAGGACATGTCGCCGACGGTGCGGTAGCGGATGAGCCGCGTCTCGACCGTCTCGGTGTCCTTCGGGCCGCCCCACTCGCCGGCGGTCAGCCACATGCCGGAACGCTTGAACACCGCGCGCTCGTGGGCGAAGTAGATCTCGGGCAGTTCGATCTTCTCGCGCTGGATGTACTGCCAGACGTCGAGCTCGGTCCAGTTGGACAGCGGGAAGACGCGGACGTGCTCGCCGGGCGCGTGGCGGCCGTTGTAGAGCTGCCACAGCTCGGGGCGCTGACGGCGCGGGTCCCACTGGGAGAACTCGTCCCGGAGGCTGAACACCCGCTCCTTGGCGCGGGCCTTCTCCTCGTCACGCCGTCCGCCGCCGAACACCGCGTCGAAACGGTGCTGCTGGATGGCCTCGGTCAGCGGCACGGTCTGCAGCGGGTTGCGCGTACCGTCGGGCCGCTCGCGCAGCTTGCCGGCATCGATGTACTCCTGGACGGACGCCACATGGAGCCGCAGCCCATGTGCGGCGACCACACGGTCGCGGTACTCGATGACCTCGGGGAAGTTGTGTCCGGTGTCCACGTGCAGCAGCGAGAAGGGGACCGCCGCCGGGGCGAACGCCTTCAGCGCCAGATGCAGCATGACGATGGAGTCCTTGCCGCCGGAGAACAGGATCACCGGCCGCTCGAACTCGCCCGCCACCTCGCGGAAGATGTGCACCGCCTCGGACTCGAGAGCGTCCAGGTGGGTGAGCGCGTACGGGCTGTCCGTGCCCTCGCTCACGATGTCGACGCTGGTCGTCACAGAGGCCCTTTCATGAGCTTCTCCGCCCTCGCGGCGCAGAGGTGCGGCTTTCCCGTTCGTCTGCGGCCCGGCGGCCGCGAGTGCGTCGCTCACAGCAGACCCCTTTCGGTGAGCAGCGCGTGCACCGCTTCCGCGGACTCCTGCACGGTCTGGTTCTGGGACTCGATCCGCAGGTCCGGCGACTCGGGCTCCTCGTACGGGTCGTCCACACCCGTCAGCCCGCTGATCTCGCCTGCCGCCTGCTTGGCGTACAGCCCCTTCACGTCCCGTTCCGAGCAGACCTCGACCGGGGTGGCGACATGGATCTCGACGTACGCGGTGCCCTCCTGCTGGTGGCGCTTGCGCACCGCCTCACGGCTGTCCGCGTACGGAGCGATGACCGGTACCAGCACCTGCACGCCGTTCGACGCGAGCAGTTCCGCGACGAAGCCGATCCGCTGGACGTTGGTGTGCCGGTCCTCGCGGCTGAAGCCGAGGCCCGCCGAGAGGAACTCGCGGATCTCGTCCCCGTCGAGCAGCTCGACGCGGTGGCCCTCGGCGCGCAGCCGGGCGGCCAGCTCGTAGGCGATGGTGGTCTTGCCGGCGCTCGGCAGACCCGTGAGCCAGATGGTGGCTCCGGTCACGTCGTTCTCCAAAGAGTTCTGATCGGTCGTCATCAGCCGTGCAGCCCGCATTCCGTCTTGCCCCGGCCGGCCCAGCGCCCGGCGCGTACGTCCTCGCCCTCCAGCACCCGGCGCGTGCAGGGCGCGCAGCCGACGGAGGCGTAGCCGTCCATGAGGAGCGGATTGGTCAGCACGCCGTGCTCGGCGACGTAGGCGTCCACGTCGTCCTGCGTCCAGCGCGCGATCGGCGAGATCTTGACCTTCTGCCGCTTCTCGTCCCAGCCGACGACCGGGGTGTTCGCCCGGGTCGGGGACTCGTCGCGGCGCAGACCCGTCGCCCAGGCCTCGTACGCGGTCAGGCCCTCTTCCAGCGGCTTGACCTTGCGCAGCGCGCAGCAGAGGTCGGGGTCGCGGTCGTGCAGCCTGGGACCGTACTCGGCGTCCTGCTCGGCCACGGTCCGGCGCGGCGTGAGCGTGATGACATTGACGTCCATCACGGCGTCCACGGCGTCGCGCGTGCCGATGGTCTCCTCGAAGTGGTAGCCGGTGTCGAGGAAGACGACGTCCACTCCGGGGAAGGCGCGGGAGGCGAGATGGGCGACGACCGCGTCCTCCATCGAGGAGGTGACGCAGAAACGCTTGCCGAAGGTCTCCGCGGCCCACGTCAGGATGTCGAGTGCCGAGGCGTCCTCGAGGTCGCGTCCGGCCTGCTCGGCCAGCGACTTGAGATCCCGTTCGGCCTGAACCGTCGTCATATCTCTTCCCCTCCACCGTCGTTGCGCTGAAGTCCTCGGGTCAGCAGACCGAGGAACTTCAACTGGAAGGCCCGGTTGCACGCCGCGCATTCCCAGGCGCCGTGACCCTCTTCGCTGGGACGCAGATCCTCGTCGCCGCAGTACGGGCAGTAGAACGGCGCAGCCCGCTCGCTCATGACAGGGCCTCCTCGCTCGCCCGTGCCGCCCATGTCGCGAAGCGCTCGCCGTCCTCGCGCTCCGCCTCGAAGCGCTTGAGGACCCGCTCCACGTAGTCGGGCAGCTCGGCCGAGGTGACCTTCAGTCCGCGGACCTTGCGGCCGAAGGCGGCGTCCAGCCCGAGGGCGCCGCCCAGGTGCACCTGGTAGCCCTCGACCTGGTTGCCGTCGCCGTCCAGCATGAGCTGGCCCTTGAGACCGATGTCCGCGGTCTGGATACGGGCGCAGGCGTTGGGGCAGCCGTTGATGTTGATGGTGATCGGCTCGCCGAACTCCGGGAGGCGGCGCTCCAGTTCGTCGATCAGCGCGGAGCCGCGGCCCTTGGTCTCGACGATCGCGAGCTTGCAGAACTCGATGCCGGTGCAGGCCATGGTGCCGCGCCGGAACGAGGACGGCTTGACCTGCAGGTCCAGCGCCTCCAGGCCGGAGACCAGCGAGTCGATCTGCTGCTCGGTCACGTCGAGCACGATCATCTTCTGCTCGACGGTGGTGCGCACCCGGCCGGAGCCGTGCGTCTCGGCCAGTTCGGCGATCTTGGTGAGTGTCGCGCCGTCGACGCGGCCGACGCGCGGCGCGAAGCCGACGTAGAAGCGTCCGTCCTGCTGGCGGTGGACGCCCACGTGGTCACGCCAGTGCTGGACGGGCTGCTGCGGCGCGGGCCCGTCGACCAGCTTCCGCTGCAGGTACTCGTCCTCCAGCACCTGACGGAACTTCTCGGCACCCCAGTCGGCCACCAGGAACTTCAGACGGGCACGGTTGCGCAGCCGCCGGTAGCCGTAGTCGCGGAAGATCGAGACGACGCCCTCCCAGGCGTCGGGGACCTCGTCCAGCGGGACCCAGGCGCCGAGACGGACACCGAGCTTGGGGTTGGTGGACAGGCCACCGCCGACCCAGAGGTCGAACCCGGGGCCGTGCTCCGGGTGCTCGACACCGACGAACGCGATGTCGTTGATCTCGTGCGCCACGTCCAGCAGCGGGGAACCGGAGACCGCCGTCTTGAACTTGCGGGGCAGGTTCGAGAACTCCTTGTTGCCGATGTAGCGGCGGTGGATCTCGTCGATCGCCGGGCTGCCGTCGATGATCTCGTCCTCGGCGATGCCGGCGACCGGCGAGCCGAGGATGGTGCGCGGGGTGTCACCGCACGCCTCGGTCGTCGACAGGCCCACGGCCTCCAGCCGGCGCCAGATCTCCGGCACGTCCTCGATGCGGATCCAGTGGTACTGCACGTTCTGCCGGTCCGTGAGGTCGGCGGTGCCGCGCGCGAACTCCTGGGAGATCTCGCCGATGACCCGCAGCTGCTCGGTGGTCAGCCGTCCACCGTCGATGCGCACCCGCAGCATGAAGAACTCGTCGTCCAGCTCCTCCGGCTCCAGGATCGCGGTCTTGCCGCCGTCGATCCCGGGCTTGCGCTGGGTGTACAGGCCCCACCAGCGCATCCGTCCGCGCAGGTCGGCGCCGTCGATGGAGTCGAAACCGCGGTGGGCGTAGATCGTCTCAATGCGTGTCCGCACATTGAGACCGTCGTCGTCCTTCTTGGTCTGCTCGTTGCCGTTGAGCGGAGTGTGGTGGCCCATCGCCCACTGGCCCTCGCCACGGTGTCGCCCCGGCTTGCGGCGGGGCGTGGCGGAGGCGGGCTTTTCGGGGGTGGCGGCCATGGCGATATGTCCTTCGAGACTGCAGGAGGGCGGCTCTGAGCTGCACACTCGCGACGAGGGCGCGACAGTGCGCAGGGCGGGGTGAAGAAGAGGAGAAGCGCGGCTGTGCTGGGCTGTCAGCAGGCCGGACAGATGGCGCTGGACATGCGGCCGAGGTCGACGTGCCGCCGACTCACCAAGGCAATTCCAGTGCTAGACATGACGGAAGCGTGTCATGGGACTTTGGACCCAGTCCAGCTTCATCCAGAATGTGGACAACACTGTCCCGAATCGCGAGACAGTGTGTCACGGGTCACCGCAGGGCGTACGTGCGAGGGAGCGATCAGGCGCCCGGCCACGGTCCGGGGGCCGCCACCTCGTCCTCCTCGGCGACCTTGGTGTCGAAGAGCGTGAAGCCGCGGCGCAGATAGTTGTCCATCGCGTGCGGGCCGTCCTTGGAGCACGTGTGCAGCCACACCCGCCGGGTCTCCGGCAGCCCCGGCCACCGCTCGGCCAGGTCCCAGGCGCGCGCGACGCCGTACGACAGCAGATGCCCGCCGATGCGGCGGCCGCGGAATGCAGGGACCAGCCCGAAGTAGACGATCTCCACGGCGCCGCCGTCCTGGGCCTCCAGCTCCACATAGCCCGCCGGCGTCCCCCTGTCGTAGGCCACCCAGGTCTCCACACCCGGGCGCCCCAGGTACTTCTCCCATTCGGCGTACGTCATGCCGAGCCGGTCGGTCCAGCGGATGTCCCCGCCGACGGCCGTATAGAGGAAGCGGCTGAACTCGGGCGAGGGGACCTCGGCCCGCACGATCCGTATGTCCCCCTCGGGCACGGACGCCGGCCGCTGATCGGCGGGCGACCTCTGCTCCAGGGACCAGGTGGTCACAGAGATGCTCATGCGCGCCAGGGAATCATGCCGCCGGGATCCGGCCAAACGACGCCTTCCGCCCCCGTGCGCAGGCCGGGCCCCGCCGCCCCGCCCCGCGCGCCGCCGGTCAGCGCGACCTCGACCGCCGCACCGCGGGCGCCGCCGAGTGCGGCAGCAGATCGTCCAGGTGCTCCGGTGTCACCAGCTCCACCTCGATGTCCTCCGCGAACCGGTACGGACGGTGGGCCAGCACCTGCGCGAGATACCGGCGCAGTCGCGACATCTCCGCCCGCACCGTCACCCTGCGCGTCCGGTCCGCGAAGATGTCCTCCGCCAGCTCCGCCGCGCTCCGCCCCTCCCGGTGCAGCGCCAGGACGTACAACAACTCGGCATGGCGGGGGCTCAGCTCGTACGTCCAGCTGCCCGAGCCGCCGGACACCCGCACGGACGGCCGCCGCGGCCGGCTGAGATCGAGCACCACCCGTCTCGGCACCTCGGGAGCGGCCTCGTCGTCCACCCGCACCAGCCAGCCGCCAGGCAGCGGCTCGACCGAACACATCCCCAGCGACGGCAGCCACAGCCGGCCGGCGCGCGCCGACTTCGGCAGCCCGAGCCGTCCGGGCGGCGCCATTCCCGTCACCGCGGCCGGCCAGCCGTTCACGTCCACGGCCACGGCACGGCCGTTGATCCGGCTCAGCAGCGGGGCCGCAACCGTGCGCAGCCGGTCCAGCGCCTCCAGATGGCGGTTGCGCAGTTCCGCCTCCGCGAGCCGGGCGACCGAGGTGACCAGAGCGAGGGTCGCCGGATGCATGGTGGACAGCGGCCCGCTCAGGTCGACGACGCCGATGAGCCTGCCGTCGCGGGGATCGGTGATCGGGGCGCCCGCGCACGTCCAGGTGTGGTGCGTGGAGACGAAATGCTCGGCGGAGTGCACCTGCACCGGGCGCCGGGTGACCAGCGGGGTACCCACCCCGTTGGTGCCCACCACGCTCTCGTTCCAGTCCGCGCCCGGTACGAAGCCGTGCGAGTCACCCTTGCGCAGCACCGCTGGGCTGCCCTCCCGCCACAGCAGCCGCCCGTCCGCGTCCGCGACGACCATGATGTGCTGCGCCGCCTCCGCCATGGACACCAGTCCGTCCCGCAGCACAGGCAGCACCTCCAGCAGCGGTGAGGCCAGTCGGCGGCGTTCGATCTCCTCCAGCGGCAGCAGCCCCGCCCGGCGGTCACGGTCGGGGTGGAGCCCGTTGCGGAGCATCCGCTGCCAGGACTCGTCGATGTCCGTCCGCGGCCCCACGTCCGGGCGGCGGCCGGCGAGCGCGGCATCCCGTACGCCCTTCAGCAGCCGCAAAGCGTCCGTGGTGTCCATGGCGGCGAGTCTGGCCAGATCGAGCGATGCGTTCTGCACTGGGTCCTCCTCGATGACTCCAGCGTCCGGAGTGGGGGTGGCCGGGCCATCCTCTCCCTTTTCGGACACCGCGCGCCGCGATACGCCCCACAAGGATGCAACCCTTTGCAACCGTCGCGAACGGGCGTGCGCCTGTACGAAGGTGACGGAACACCGGTTCGCCGGTGAGGGTGGTGCCGTGTCGGCGCAGCACCACCCAACACGTCACGGGCGCGTGCCGTAGCACCACGGTTCGCGCCCGTTCGACGTGCTCAGACCACGGCCCGCGCCCTCTCCACGACCGGCGCCAGGTCCAGCGGATGCGGCAGCGTCCCGAACGCCGCCCCCCAGTCACCGCCCAGCCGCGACGCACAGAACGCGTCGGACACCTCGGACGGTGCCCACCGCACCAGCAGCGAGCCCTGCAGGACCAGCGCCATGCGCTCCGCCAGCCGACGCGCCCGCGCCTCGATGCCGTCCAGATCGGCCAGCTCCGTCAGCAGGTCCTTGATCGCCGCGTCCAGCCGGTGATCGGCGCCGCGCGCCCTGCCCACCTCCTGCAGATAGGCGTTCAGCGCCGCCGGCTCCCTCTGGAGAACCCGCAGCACGTCCAGCGCCTGGACGTTGCCCGAGCCCTCCCAGATCGAGTTGAGCGGTGACTCGCGCAGCAGCCGGGGCATGCCGGACTCCTCCACGTAGCCGTTGCCGCCCAGGCACTCCAGCGCCTCGGCCACCGTCGGGGTGCACCGCTTGGTCACCCAGTACTTGGCCACGGGCACCGCGAGCCGCAGGAACGCCCGCTCCTGCTCGGCGCCCGCGTCGTACGACGCCGCCAGCCGCAGCGCCAGCGTCGTCGCCGCCTCCGACTCCAGGGCCAGGTCCGCCAGCACGTTGCGCATCAGCGGCTTGTCGATCAGCAGCCCGCCGAAGGCGCTGCGGTACGCGGTGTGGTGGACCGCCTGCGCGACCGCCTGCCGCATCAGCGCTGCCGAGCCGACGACGCAGTCGAGCCGGGTCGCGGCCACCATCTCGATGATGGTGCGCACCCCGCGGCCCTCGTCGCCGACCCGCCTCGCCCACGTCCCGTCGAACTCGACCTCGCCGGACGCGTTGGACCTGTTGCCGAGCTTGTCCTTCAGCCGCTGGATCCTGAAGACGTTCCGCGTGCCGTCCTCCAGCACACGGGGCACCAGGAAGCAGGTCGGCTCTCCCTCGTGGCCTTCGGCGCGGGAGGTGTCCCCAGCAGCCCGGGCCAGCACCAGGAAACCGTCACTCATCGGCGCGGAGCAGAACCACTTGTGACCGGTCAACAGGTACTCGCCGTCGGCGGACAGCACCTCTGCGCGCGTCGTGTTCGTGCGGACGTCGCTGCCGCCCTGCTTCTCGGTCATGCCCATACCGAACAGCGAACCGGCCTTCAGCGCGGCCGGCCGCAGCCCCGCCTCGTACACCGTCGAGGTCAGCCGGGGCTCCCACTCGGCGGCGATCGCGGGATCCGTGCGCAGGGCGGGCACCGCGGCGTGTGTCATCGACAGCGGGCAGCCGTGCCCGGCCTCCGCCTGCGTCCACACCAGGAACCCGGCGGCCCGCCTGACGTGCCCGGCGGGCCTGCCCCACGCGTCGACCAGACCTGCGGAGACGGCGTGGCCCAGCAGCCGGTGCCAGGCGGGATGGAAGTCGACCTCGTCGATCCGGTTGCCGTAGCGGTCGTGGGTGCGCAGTTTCGGAGGGTTCTCGTCCGCCTGCACGCCCCACTCCTGGACCTGGGCGGATCCCGCCGCCTGCCCGAGGGCGCACAGCTCCTCCCGAACGCCGTCGAGAAGGTCGGGAGGGACGTGTCGGCCGACCGCCTCCCCGAGGACTCTGTCGGAGGCGAAGACGTCGTACCCCACCAGGGGCGGAGCCTGGTTGGTCACGGTGTGGGTGCCGGCTGCCATGCCGATACGGTAAGGAGGTGCAGGCAGCAAATGAAACACCCGAGCGGCCCTCGGGCCGACTCCACCGGGCCCGAGTCCTCTATCGCAACGTCTCCAAGCGGAAGATGACGTGGCTGCTGCTGAAGGACACCGTCAATTCGTGCATCGAGTACCGCATCCTCGGGCTCGCGGCGGAAGCGGCGTTCTTCACGCTGCTGTCGGTGCCGCCGCTGATGCTCGGCCTGCTCGGCCTTCTCGGCTACATCGACAACTGGACCAACACCACCACCGTCGCCTCCATCGAGGAGAACATCCTCACCGCCGTCGGCACCGTGCTGTCCGAACGCGGAGTCAACGACATCGCCAAACCGCTCCTCGAGGATGTCACCCAGGGCGGCCGCCCGGACCTCATCTCCATCGGTTTCGCCATCGCCCTGTGGTCCGGGTCCCGGGCCGTGAACGTCTTCATCGACACCATCACCGTCATGTACGGCCTGGACGGGCACCGCGGCATCGTCGCCACCCGGCTGCTGGCGTTCCTGCTCTACATCGTCGCCCTGCTGATCGGCGCGGTCGTGCTGCCGCTCGCGGTGGTCGGCCCCGACCGGGTCGTGGAGCTGATGCCCTGGGGCACGGAAGTGGTAAGGGCCATGTACTGGCCGGTGGTCAGCCTGCTCTCCATCGCCTTCCTCACCACGCTCTACCACGTGTCCGTGCCCGTGCGGTCGCCATGGGTGGAGGACGTGCCCGGCGCGCTCGTGGCCCTCGCGATGTGGGTGCTGGGCAGCTTCCTGCTGCGCATCTACCTGACCAGCACCGTCGAGGGCCCCACGATCTACGGGTCGCTGGCCGCGCCCATCGCCTTCCTCCTCTGGATCGGGATCTCGGCCTTCGCCGTGCTCGTCGGCGCCGCGGTCAACGCCGCCATCGACCGGGTCTGGCCTTCGGTCGCCACGTCGGCGGCCCGCGCCGCCAACGAACGCGCCCGGGCCGCCGACGCCGCGGAGCTGCTGGCCCGCGCCAGAGCTGCCCATGTGTACGAGGACGAGGACGACGACGAGGACGACGAGGGGGAGGGCGGCGGGGACATGCCGTCGGAGTTCCCCGAGCGCTGGTCGAAGTTCCTGCCCCCGGACGATGTGAGGTCGCGGCTGCACACCGGCCGGGACAACGGCAAGGACCAGCCACGCGACAACGGGTGGGACGGGAGCGAGTAGCGTCCCGCGCCGGAGCCCGCGCCGGAGCCCGCGCCGGAGCCCGCGCCGGAGCCCGCGCCGGAGCAAGCGGCCGGGGACGCCGCGGAATCAGCCTCCCGGAGGCCGCAGGCGCGGCCTATCCTCGGGGACATGTACCAGGAACGGGCGTCGCTGCTGGACGGCGCGGTCGTCTGGAGCCGGTCCGGGCCCGCAGGGGACGGTCCGGTGTACCCCGTGCTCCCCGACGGCTGCATGGACCTGCTCTGGACCGACGGCAGGCTGCTCGTCGCGGGACCCGACACCCACGCCCACCCGCCCGGCGGCGCCCCCGGCGCCCGGTGGGCAGGGATTCGCTTCGCGCCGGGCGCCGCGCCCGCGTTCTTCGGCGTTCCCGCCCATGAACTGCGTGACCGGCGCGTGGAGCTCGCGGACCTGTGGGGCGCGGCCGAGGCACACAGGCTCGCCGCCCGTGTCGACGGCGCCGACCCGACCACCGGACTGGAGACCGTCGCCCTGCACCGGGCCGCCCGGACCGGGCCGCCGGACCCGCTGATCGAACGGATCGCAGGGCACCTGGAGGCGGGAGGCACGGTCGCGGCGGCCGCCGACGCCGCCGGGCTCGGCGCCCGGCAGCTGCACCGCCGCGCCCTGGACGCCTTCGGCTACGGGCCCAAGACCCTCGCACGCATCCTGCGGCTGCAGCGCGCGCTGACGCTCGTCCGCGCCGGCGTCCCGTACGCCGAGGCCGCCGTCGCCGCGGGCTGCGCCGACCAGGCCCACCTCGCCCGCGAGATGCGCGCGCTGGCCGGGACCACCCTCGGCGCCTACGAAGCGTTGGCGAAGAGCGAGACGCCCACGCCGTCGGGGTCGAGCACGACCGCGTAACGCTGCCCCCACACGGCGTCCCAGGGCTTGAGGTGGCTCCGGTAACCGGCCGCGACCAGCTCGTCGTGGACCGCGTCGACCTCGGCGGGAGCGTCGCACAGGAAGCACAGGCCGAGGCGGTCGCCGCCGGACGGGGGCGACCAGTCGGGGTCGAAGGACCGCATGGTCTCCTCCGTGTCCCACAGCACCCGCAGCCCGCTCGGGAGGGTCGCTTCCGCGTGCGGTGCGGAGTCCGCTTCGGCGGGGATGTCGAGTCCTAGACGGCGGTAGAAGGCGAGCGAGGCGGCCATGTCGGTGACGACCAGGCCGATGGCGTCGAATTGTGGAGTCATGGCGCCACCGTAGGGCGGACCGCGACGCACGGTCTTGAACGAATCGGACGTCGCCGCGACGTCGCCGCCTCCGACCGCACACAGCCGCGGTGTCATGGGCCGACGTCATGGGTCGACGTCATGGGTCGACGTCATGGATTCGTAAGGCGGCGCAGGTGATCGGGAGCGCCGTGGGCGGCCACACTGGCGGTATGCACAACATCTTGGTCGTCGACGACGATCCGACCGTGGCCGAGGTCGTCACCGGATATCTGGAGCGTGCCGGCTTCACCGTGGACCGAGCGGCGGACGGGCATCAGGCGCTCCGGCTCGCCGCCGGACGCCGCCCCGATCTCGTCGTGCTCGACCTGATGCTTCCCGGCATGGACGGACTGGAGGTGTGCCGCAGGCTGCGCGCGGGCGGGACGGAATCCGTACCTGTCATCATGCTGACCGCGCGTGGGGACGAGGACGACCGGATCCTGGGGCTGGAGGTCGGGGCCGACGACTATGTGACCAAGCCGTTCAGTCCCCGGGAGCTGGTGCTGAGGGTCGAGTCCGTCCTGCGCCGCGGCCGGGCACCGGGGGAGCGGCGCGGCGGCCCCGAGCTCGCCGCCGCCGGCATCGTGCTGGATCCTGCCGCCCGGCGGGCCGTCAAGGACGGCCGGGAACTCGCCCTGACCCTGCGGGAGTTCGACCTGCTCGCGCATCTGATGCGGCACCCGGGCGAGGCGATCGGCCGGGAGCGGCTGATGCAGGACGTGTGGGGCTGGGAGTTCGGCGACCTGTCGACCGTGACCGTCCATGTGCGGCGGCTGCGCGGAAAGATCGAGGACGACCCGGCCCGGCCGCGGCTCATCCACACCGTGTGGGGCGTGGGCTACCGCTTCGATGCCCCGGAGGAGGACTGATCGCCGTGCGGGACATGCTGCTCATCGCGCTCTACGCCCTCCTGGGCGCCGTCGCCGCCGGGATCCTGGGCGCCCTTGTGCTGCGCGTGCTGCGTCACCGGTCCGTGGCGGTGTCGCTGACCGTCGTCGCAGCCGTCACCGTCACGGCGATGCTCGCCGGCACGCTCGCGGTCGCCCAGGCCATGTTCCTGTCCGCGCACGACCTGACCGTCGTCACCACGGTCGTCGCCATGGCCGCCGTCGTCTCGCTCGCCACAGCGCTGCTGCTGGGCCGCTGGGTCGTCGCGCGCAGCCGTGAACTCGCCCTGGCGGCACGGTCCTTCGGTGACGGCGGCGCGTTCGCGGCGCCCGACGGTTCCTCCACCGCCGAACTGGACGCGCTGAGCCGGGAACTCGCCGCCACCAGCGACCGGCTCGCCGCCTCCCGGGAGCGCGAACGCGCCCTGGAGACGTCACGGCGCGAACTCGTCGCCTGGATCTCCCACGACCTGCGCACCCCGCTGGCCGGTCTGCGGGCCATGTCGGAGGCGCTGGAGGACGGGGTCGTCCAGGACCCGGAACGCTACTTCCGGCAGATCCGTACCGAGGTCGACCGCCTCAACTCGATGGTCGGCGACCTCTTCGAACTCTCCCGCATCCACGCGGGCGCCCTGTCCCTCACGCCCACCCGGATGTCCGTCCACGACCTGGTCGGCGAGGCGCTCGCGGGTGCCGATCCGTTGGCGAGGGAACACGGTGTACGGCTGGTCGGCGACGGCGTCGAGCCCCTGCCGGTCGAGGTCGACGGCAAGGAGATGACGAGGGTCCTGGCGAACCTGCTCGTCAACGCCATCCGCCGGACCCCGGCCGACGGGACGGTGGCCGTGGCCGCCGAGTTGCGGGAGGGCCGGGTGGTCCTCTCCGTCACCGACGGCTGCGGAGGCATCCCCGAGGACGACCTGCCCCGCGTCTTCGACACGGGCTGGCGCGGCACGCAGGCCCGCACACCTCCGGCCGGCGCGGGCCTGGGCCTCGCGATCGTCCGCGGCATCGTCGAGGCACACGCGGGCCGGGCCGACGTCCGCAACGTGACGGGCGGCTGCCGATTCGAGGTCTCCCTGCCGACGGCGGCGTAGCCGCCGGGAGCGGTCACCCGCACGCCCCGGCACAATGCCCACGTGAGCTTCCACTACGAGGTCGTCCTCGCCTGTGCCCTCCGCGAGGATCTGCCGGATGCCGTGCTGTGTGCCCTCCGCTGGCACATCGGCGAGGGGACGGATCGGCCGACCGGGCTCGAACCGGCGCACCCGTACCCCATGCTCGCGCCCGACCCGCACAGTCCCCTGCCCGGTGGGGACTTCGCCGTGCTGCGGCCCGGGGATCTGCACGGATGGGGGCTGTTCAGCCGGAACCACTGGCTCGACGACGACCTCGGCGGCCTCGCCACGCTGCTCGACCTCCTCGCGCCGTACGCCGAACGCGACGGGTACGCGGGCCACTTCCGCGAGGACGACGACACCGAGCCGACGGTGCTCGCCTTCCGCGACGGCGGGCATGTGCTGCTCGGGCGCTGACGTCCCCGGCCGGCTCCGGTGCGGGGTGCCTCGCGACCGGATCGCCGGGCACGGCACTCTATGCGGTGTGACCTCTACGCTTCCGCACCAGGGACTGCAACTCCCCACCCCGTCCGGCCACATGATCGTGTGCGGGGACGACGCTCTCGCGCACCGGCTCGCGGCCGAGCTGCGCGAGGTCTACCGCGAGCGGGTCACGCTCGTGGTCCCCGCCGCGGGAGCGCCCGGCGGGCAGCCGGTGCCGGGCCGCGCCAGAGCGTCCGCGCTCTTCGGACGGATGTCCGCCGCCATGACCCGGGCGGTCGGCACGACAGGCGCTCCGGGTGACACTCCGCCGCCGGACCTCCCGCGCGTCGTCGAGGTGCGGGCACTCGACGAGGACGCTCTGGTCGAGGCGGGCGCGGCGGAGGCGGCCGCCCTCGCGCTGGTCCATGACGACGACGACACCAACATCCGCGCCGCGCTCGCCGCCCGGCGTCTCAACCCGCGACTACGGCTGGTCATCCGCCTCTACAACCGCAAACTCGGCCAGCACCTCGAACGGCTTCTCGACCAGGCCGCAGCCCTGGCAATGCCCACCCTCGACGCGGCCGAGCTGGACGCCTCCACCACCGTCCTGTCGGACGCCGACACCGCCGCCCCCGCGCTCGCGGCCGCTGCCGTGGCCGGCACCAGCAAGGTCGTACGGGCCGACGGGCTGCTGCTGCGGGCCGTCGAGCGCAATCCACCGGGCCGTGGCGAGGTCGCCGACCCCGGTCTGTGCACCCTCGCGCTGCTGTCGTCGACGACCAACGACCCGGCGGGCACAGAAGGTTCGGACCGCAGCAGCGACGGACCGCGGCTGCTGCCGGACGACCGCAGCGTCGCCGAGGCCACGGGGCGCGGCACGGTGGTGCTGGAGGCCGTCTCCCACACCGGCGCCGCACGGAACCCCCGCCCGCTCGCGGGACGCGGCGCACCGCTCGGTGCGCTGTTCTCGCGCCGTCTGCGCTGGTCCATCGCGGGCCTCGGGGCGGCCGTCGTCGCCCTGGCGGTCGTGTCCACGCTCACCACGGGAGAGCATCCGTTGCACGCGGTCTATCTCATCCTTCTCGACCTCTTCGCCATGGGCGATCCCGCGCTCGACGAGGACCCGGACCGCCAGGTCCTCCAACTGCTCACCGGGCTCGCCGGACTGATGCTCCTTCCGCTCACGGTCGCCGCCGCCCTGGAGGCGCTGGGTACCTTCCGTACGGCGTCCGCCCTGCGCCGGCCCCCGCGCGGACTGTCCGGGCATGTCGTCCTCCTCGGCCTCGGCAAGGTCGGCAGCCGGGTGCTGATGCAGCTGCGGGAGCTCGGCATCCCCGTCGTGTGCGTCGAGGAGGATCCCGAGGCGCGCGGCATCCCGCTGGTGCGCAGGCTCCGGGTGCCGACCGTGCTGGGGGACGTGACACAGGAAGGCGTGCTGGAGGCCGCGAAGATCCACCGCGCACATGCCCTGCTCGCCCTCACCAGCGTCGACACCACGAACCTCGAGGCGGCGCTGTACGCACGTTCGGCCAAGGCGGATCTGCGGGTCGCCATGCGCATCTACGACGACGAGTTCGCCGGCGCCGTGTACCGCAGCCTGCGCGCCGCCCACCCCGACGCCCTCACCCGCAGCCGAAGTGTCTCGACTCTTTCCGCGCCCGCGTTCGCCGGCGCGATGATGGGACGCCAGATCCTGGGCGCCGTGCCTGTCGAGCGCAAGGTGCTGCTCTTCGCCGTGGTCGATGTCGAGGGTCATCCGCAGCTCGAAGGGCGCACCGTCGCCGAGGCGTTCCGCCCGGGGGCATGGCGGATCATCGCTCTGGATGC
Organism: Streptomyces sp. NPDC043812; assembly: GCF_056436245.1. Lineage (NCBI taxonomy): Bacteria > Bacillati > Actinomycetota > Actinomycetes > Kitasatosporales > Streptomycetaceae > Streptomyces > Streptomyces sp. NPDC043812. Next base: position 245,193 of record NZ_JBWKCY010000011.1, on the reverse strand, counting down.
CGCGTCGCCCGGGGACCGGATTCCCGATCTGGCCGGGGCGCGGAGCGACGGCGACTCCCGGCCCGCCGGTCTCGTGTGGGACCTCCACCCCGGCTATGTGCTGCGGGCCCAGGACCGCGTCGTGGTGGCGGCGACCCGTCGCGGTCTCGCCGAGCTGCTCGGCAGGCAGTACCGCAGGCCCGGCGGACAGGGTTCCCGGCAGCGCTGAACGCGGGCGCGGGCAGCGCGTTTTGGATCACCGGGGGATCCTCAATACGATCCGCGGATGATCATAAGAAAACGGTCGGCGGCCGGGGCATGCGCCCTGCTCGCGGCCCTGGCCGCCGGGCTGTTCCCGGCAGGGGCGGCCGTCGCCGACGAACCGGCGGCGAAGGAATCCCCCAAGGTCGAGCTCGTGCTCGACGTCAGCGGCTCGATGCGTGCCCGCGACATCGACGGCACGAGCCGGATGGCCGCAGCCAAGCAGGCGTTCAACGAAGTCATCGACGCGGTACCGCAGGAGGTCGACCTCGGTATCCGCACCCTCGGCGCCGACTATGCGGGCGACGACCGCAAGCGTGGCTGCAAGGACACCCGGCAGCTGTACCCGGTCGGTCCGCTCGACAGGACCGAGGCGAAGACCGCGGTCGCCACGCTCGCACCGACGGGCTGGACCCCGATCGGTCCCGCCCTCCTCGGAGCGGCGGACGACCTCGAGGGCGGGAACGCCACCCGTAGGATCGTCCTCATCACCGACGGCGAGGACACCTGCGCGCCGCTCGACCCCTGCGAGGTGGCCCGGGAGATCGCGGCCAAGGGCATCCACCTCGTCATCGACACACTCGGGCTGGTCCCGGACGCCAAGACCCGCGCACAGCTCAGCTGTATCGCGGAGGCCACCGGCGGCACCTACACCTCGGTGCAGCACACGGACGAACTCTCCGACCGGGTGAGCCAGTTGGTGGACCGCGCCGCCGACCCCGTCGTCACACCGGTCGCCACCGAGGGCGCCGGGCAGTGCGCCGACGCACCGGAGCTGGCCCCCGGCCTCTACACCGACCGCGAGACGTTCGGCGAGCACCGCTGGTACCGGGTCGACGTCCTGCCCGGCCAGGAGCTGCGTGCCTCGGTGAGCATCGCGGCCGACCGTGCCGTGAACAAGGACTACGGGGTCCTCATGCGCGCCGTGACCGTCCACGGCCGTGAGATCGTCCGGGGCGCGGAGGCCGGTGACGGCCGTACCGACCTGATCTCGACCGGCCTGCGGTACCCGAAGGCCGCGGTCGACGAGGAGGACGGCGTCAAGCCGGCCGCGGAGACCGTCTGTCTTCAGGTCAGCAACTCCTTCTCGGCTGCCCCCGCCGTCCAGAAGGAGCCCGGCCTGCCCGTCGAGCTCACCGTCGATGTCGTGGACGCGCCCGACGACGCCGCCGACGTGGCCTCGTTCGGCCTGGGCCGCGGATGGTGGATTCTCGGCCTGCTCGTGCTCGTCGGCTTCGCGGCCGGTCTCGTATGGGGCTGGGTCTCGCGCTGGCGCGTCGCCGTATGGAGGACCAACTGATGCGTGTTCCACGTCTGTTGACGATCGGTGCGCTCGCCGCAACGTCGCTGCTCGGCATCGCCGGCGGTGCGCTCGCCGACTCCCCGTCGCCGAGCCCGAGTGCCGGACAGGAGGGGCCGACCGAGGCCGGCACCACCTTCCGCACCGCGACCCCGGTCGAGCAGGGGCAGAAGGCCACGGCGAGCGCGTCGAGCGGTGACTACCTCTACTGGGTGTTCCCGGCCGACGCCGGGGAGCGTGCCACGGTGCGGGCCGAGGTGACCCTGCCCGAGGCCGCCCGGCGCGGCGCGTCGACGTGGCGCATCGACGTGTACGACGGGCTGCGCCGCCGCCAGCCGTGCATGTACGGCATGCAGTCCCGTACGGCGGCGGCGGACGCGGCGTCCGTCGCACTGTCCTGCACCCTGCGGACGGTGCGTGCACTGGCCGAACCGTGGGCGAACGACCCGCTGCCGGGCAGCTATTACGTACGCCTGACGGTGACCGACCTGCCCGAGGAGGACCTCGGGCTGCCGGTCAGGGCCGAGATCGAGGCGGTGTCGAAGGATGCGGGCGGCGCCTACGCGGTCGACGGGACGTTGTCCGAGCCGCTGGTGCCGGGGGTGTCCGCGGACGCCCGGCGGAACGAGGAGGAGGCCGGACCCGGCCGGTCCTCCGGCTGGTGGTCCGACCGCTGGATCTGGACCGCCGCCGGCGGTCTGCTCGCGGCTCTCGCCGGCATCGGCGGCCATGCCCTGACCCGCGGATCGGGCCGCCCGGCGCGGGTGCCGCCCGCGGTCTGAGGGTGCACGACGTGTGAGCGGCCACGGCACGTCTGCCGTGGCCGCTGCTTCGTGTGCGGGTGCGTGGACGGCTCAGAAGCCGAAGACGACGCCGTTCGCGCCGTCCTTGGCGCAGAAGTTGCCGAAGGTGTGCGCGTAGGAGACGCGCTTGCCGTTCCAGACGCCGTCGGCGGTGACCGTCACCGGGTCCCACTGCTTGGTGCAGCTGACGCCGGGGTCCGTCCGCGTGAGGACCTCGAACCGGGCTTCGTTGGCGCGCAGTTCGGCGCACGCGGCCTTCGGGGCCGGGTGGGTGCCGGTCGCCGTCGGGGTACAGCCGAGGGTCACCGCGCGCAGCACCGTGCCGTTGAGCGCGTCGTCGCCGGCGGTGACGGTGAGGACCAGAGCGGAGGGGGCGTACAGGGTCTGCGCGCCGGTTCCTGCCGCGCCCGCGCTGCCGGTGCCGGGCACGACGGCGAGCCCGAGCGAGAGGGAGGCGAGCGCGAGGCCTCTGGTGATGTACCGCATATCGAACACTCCTTGGGGTTTGGGTTTCGGAAATCGGACGGCGAGTCGACGGGAGTCTTGCTCACCGAGGCAGTGAACGCTCGTCCGCACCGCCGGAATCGGTCACCGCATGTGACCCATCATGGGCAGGTTGTGACGGTGTGGACTGCGCTGACCAGCGGTTCAGTAGCTCGGGGAAACGGCCGAAGAAAGACGTTCGAGGTCGCTCACCGAGCAATCGAAGGCAGCCTATTGCTTGAAGTGTTGATTGAAAGGAGTAAGGGAATTCACGCCTTCGTCGCTCATCGGTTGGACTGAACCCCGCCACCGGGGTTCACTGGGCTAGGGACCCAGGAGGTGGAGATGGACCCCGTCGCAGCGTTGGAGCGCGTCGCCTTTCTGCTGGAACGCGCGCTCGCCGAGACCTATCGCGTACGGGCCTTCCGCACCGCCGCCTCCGCCCTCGCCGAGCTCGGCCAGGAGGAGGTCGCGAGCCGGGCGGCGGCCGGGACGCTCGAGCGCGTCAAGGGCGTCGGGCCCAAGACCGCCACCGTGGTACGGGAAGCCCTCGCCGGTGAAACCCCCGGCTATCTGGCGCGGCTGGAGGACGAGGCTGCGGCTCCGCTCGCCGACGGAGGCACCCGGCTGCGCGCCGCACTGCGCGGAGACTGCCATCTCCACTCCGACTGGTCGGACGGAGGCAGCCCCGTCGACGCCATGGGCCGCACCGCCGCCGGCCTCGGCCACGAATGGGCCGTTCTCACCGACCACTCGCCGACCCTCAAGGTGGCGAGCGGCCTGAGCGCCGAGCGACTGCTCGCCCAACTCGACCTCGTCGACGAACTCAACGCGCAGTGGAAGCCGTTCCGGCTGCTCACCGGCATCGAATGCGACATCCTCCCCGACGGCACCCTCGACCAGGACCCCGAACTCCTCAACCGGCTCGACCTCGTCGTCGCCTCCGTGCACTCCAAACTCCGCATGGACGCCCCGGCGATGACGCGCCGGATGCTCCGCGCCGTCGAGAACCCGCTCACCGACGTGCTCGGTCACTGCACCGGACGCCTCGTCACCGGCGGCCGGGGCACCCGGCCCGAGTCGCAGTTCGACGCCGACCTCGTCTTCGCCGCCTGCGCGGAACACGGCACCGCCGTCGAGATCAACAGCCGTCCCGAACGCCGCGATCCACCCCTGCGCCTGCTGCGCCGCGCGGTGGATGCCGGAGTCCTGTTCGCCATCGACACCGATGCCCATGCGCCCGGGCAGCTGGACTGGCAGATCATCGGCTGCGCCCGCGCCGAGGAGTGCGCAGTGCCCGCCGACCGGGTGATCAACACCTGGACGGCCGACGAGCTCACCGAATGGACCCGCACCCGCCGTACACCGGCGGTAGCCACGGGGTGACGGCCCCTCGGCCACCCCTCGCGCAGGCCGGAGGGCGCACCACGACCGGCCGCTCAGGGCCGCTCCTGGCACGGCAGGAAAAGCGATGGCATCCGCTGCGCGGCACGGGTCTGGAGTGACGTCGTTCCCGGAGGGCGGCCGTCGGCCGCCCGCTGCCGAGGCGAGACGAACCAGGAGGTGTGACCAATGGCTGTCACGGCGATGGGCGTTGCCCACATCCGCAGGACCATCCATTCCACCTCCGTGGTCACCGGCTGACTCCCTCCAGAACCTCGCGCCCACGTGCGCGTGCCGGGGCCACCCCTGTGAAGGGTTCCCCTTGAATCTCTCTTCTTCCGTTCAGACCTCCGCACAGCCGCTCGTCCCGTACGGCTGGGACGAGGAATGGGCCGTCGAATTCGCCCCGTACGCCGCGCAGGGGCTGCTGCCCGGCCGGGTCGTACGCGTCGACCGCGGCCAGTGCGACGTGCTCACCCCGGTCGGCCCGGTCCGCGCCGATACCGAGTTCGTGACACCGCACGACCCGATGCTCGTCGTGTGCACGGGCGACTGGGTCGCCGTCGATCCGGCGGGCGACCCCCAGTACGCCCGGGCGCTGCTGCCCCGCCGCAGCGCCCTCGTGAGGTCGACCTCGTCCAACCGGTCCGAGGGCCAGGTCCTCGCCGCCAACGTCGACCACGCCGTCATCTGCGTCTCGCTCGCGGTCGAACTCGACCTCGGGCGGATCGAGCGCTTCCTCGCCCTCGCGTGGGAGAGCGGCGCGACTGCGCAGCGGTGAAGCACGCTTGAAAGCGTGTTGGGGGCAACCCCTCACGAGTTCGAATCTCGTATCCTCCGCAGCCGCCTGAACAGGCGGAAGGAGAAGCCGAGCCGCGATACGCGACTCGGCTTCTCGTCGTGCTCTGGTTGCATTTCTGGTTGCGTTTACACGCACCCAATTCGGATATTTCGAAGATCCGGGCTGCCCCGCTCCCGCCGCGTCGCGGATGCCGGCGCCCACCAACGGGGGAGTCCTGTCCCGTACGGCATCTGCGGATCACAGGGGTACGACATCCTTGAAACCCTGCGGCGAGTCCCCCGCTGCCATGGTCCTGATCTCGAGAGGTGCCCGCATGAAGTCCCGATCGACGCTGGCGACTTGGCTGGGTGGTCTCGACGGCTGTCGTCTGGCACGCGTGCTCGAGACGCGGAGGGACGCGGCGTCCCCTCCGGAGCCGCGCTCGGTGGGGGAACTGGCCGACCGTCTTCAGCGCCCGGGATCGGTGGCGCTTGCCCTGCCACGGCTCGCGCTGCCGCATCTCCAGGTCGCCGAAGCGCTGGCCGCGCTGCGTGCGCCCGTGTCGCGCGATGCCCTGGCAGAACTGCTGGGAGCGGCCGGCGACGACACCACCCCCGAACTGGAGGCCGTACTGGAGGCTCTGACCGATCATGCTCTGGTCTGGCCGGACGGCGCGGGGAAGCTCCGAATGGCCGGAGCGCTGCGGCAGGCATGGGGCGCGCCCCTGGGACTGGACGCCCCGTTGGAGGAACTGCTCGCGGGCAGGACCTCGGACGAGCTGCGCGGGATGCTGACGGCCCTGGGCGTCAAGCCGCCGGGCAGCAAGTCGCAGCGGCTGGCCGTGCTGATGGAACACCTCAGCGACCCGGAGCGGATCGTCTCCGTGGTCGCCAAGGCCCCTGAGGCGGCCCGGAAGCTGCTCAAAGGCCGAGCGGGGGCTGCGCCAGAGGAGCCCCCGCGGTTCATCATGGTCGGGAGTCCGGGCCCCGATCCCGAACCGGGCGCTCGATGGGCACTGGATCGGGGACTCCTGATCCAGGACCGCCACCACTACGGTCCGGCCCGTATGCCCGCCGAGGTGGCGGTCGCGCTGCGAGGACCCGGCTGGCACGCCCCGTTCCAGCCCGTCCCGCCTTCCGTGGGCCTGGCTGCCGTCACCCCGAGTGAGGTCGACCATGAGGCGTCGGCAGCTGCCTCGGAGTTCGCCGCCGGTGCCACCTCGGTCCTGTCGGCCTGCTCGGCAACCGCGCCGGCCCGGCTGAAATCCGGCGGGATCGGTGCGCGTGAACTGGCACGGATCGGCAAGGCCGCCCAGGCCGACGACGCCGTCGTACGCCTCACCCTGGAAACCGCGTATGCCGCCGGGTTGCTGGCCCGGGACGGCGATCGCATGGCACCCACCGAGGCATACGACGCCTGGGCGGAACAGGAACCCACGGAGCAGTTCGCCGTACTGCTCCAGGCATGGCGGAACCTGCCGCTCACTCCCATTCGGGCGCGCGACGAGGACAACAAGGCACTCCCCGCACTCGCCGGCGCACCATCCTGCAACGGCTGCGTGCAGGCCCGCCACGGGCTGTTGGCCGCAGCCGCGCGGCTCCCGGCAGGGCAGGGCGTGCGGGTCGCATCGGATCTCGGGCCGCTGATCGCCTGGCACCGCCCCCTCGCCGACTCATCGCCCCAGGACGGACAGCCGTTCGTCACCGTGATCCGCGAGGCAGAACTCCTCGGCGTACTCGCGCGCGGCGCCCTGTCCGCCATTGGCATCCACCTGCGGACCGGGGACCCGGAGGGGCTGGGAATCGAGTGCCGGCGGCTGCTGCCCTCGGCCACCGCGACGGCCCGGATCGGCGCCGACCTCACCGCCGTCGTCACCGGCACACCGTCCGCGCGACTGGCCGCGCTCCTGGACTCCGTCGCGGACCGGGAGACCAGCGGCACGGCGTCCGTGTGGCGGTTCAGTGCCGGCAGCGTCCGCAGGGCTCTGGACGCCGGCCACACCCACGAGGACATCACGACCGACCTGGCCGCTGTCGCGGCCGGGCCACTGCCACAGCCGCTGTCGTACTTGATCGCCGACGCCGCACGCGGCCACGGGCGTGTACGCATCGCCCCCGCCTCCTGCGTCCTCCACGGCGACGAGCCCGCACTACTCGCCGAACTCGCTGCCCACCGCAAGCTCGCCAAGCTCGGACTACGACAGCTGGCGCCGACAGTGCTGATCAGCCGCAGCCCGCTCGACGCCACCCTCGCCGCACTCCGGGCCGAGGGGTACTCCCCCGTCGCCGAGACAGCCGAGGGCACGGTACGCATCGAAAAGGCCCGGCCTCGAAGGGCCGGGGCTGGTGTTCCGGCTCCGCGCGGCTCCAGGGCCAGGGGCGGCGGCCGGATCGCTGCCACGAGCACGGCGAAGGAATCCGCGGCCTTCGCCCCGAGCACCTTGGCGACCCGGCTGCTGGCGGCTCCGCCCGCTCCCGAACCATCGCCACACGACGACGGAGCACCCTTCGCCACGGACACCGAGGAGATCGTCGCGGGATGGGCGAAACGCCTTCCGTACAGCGACGTCCGCCAGCTCGCTCATGCCATCGACGCCGGTCAGGCCATCACGGTCGAGTACGTCGCCACCTCGGGCAACCAGACCATGCGCACCCTCAGCCGCCTCGACCTCGATCCGCCCTACCTCGAAGCCTGGTGCCACCTTCGGGACGCCGAGCGCGTTTTCACCCTCTCCCGCATCCGCGGCGTGATGAGCGTCGCACCCGAATGAGGGAGAATGGTATCGGCGGCGATACTATCTCCGCCGATACCATCGTTCACGGGAGGCTTGAATGCGGCGCTTCATCGGGCGGGATCGCGAGCTGAACGTGCTCGGCACCGCCCTGCAGTCGGTCCACGACGCCGTCGGCTCGGCGAAGCCTGGACAGTGCATCCTCATGCGCGGGCGGAGGCGAGTCGGCAAGTCCAGCCTCGTCGAAGAATTCCTCCAGCGCACCGAGGTGCCGTACCTGTTCTTCACCGCGGCGGGCGGCACGGCTGAGGACGAGCTGGCGGAATTGCTCGACGCTGTCGCCAGATCCACCCTGTCGGAACGGGAACTGTTCTCGGAGGAGACTCCAGAGCAGTGGAATTCGGCATTCAGGCTGCTCGCGGAGATCCTTCCCGACGACAGCCCGAGCGTGGTCGTCATGGACGAGGTTCCTTACCTGATGGACCGCATCGACGCCTTCGAGGGCATGCTCCAACGGGCATGGGACCGTCTACTCAGCCGCAAACCCGTCCTACTCCTCCTCGTCGGATCCGACCTGTCGATGATGGAGGCGCTGAACAGCTACGAACGCCCCTTCCACCAGCGGGGACGGGAAATGGTCGTGGGGCCGCTGAACCCGGCCGACATCGGCGAGATGCTCGGCCTTGAGCCGGCCGCCGCCTTCGACGCCGCCCTGATCACCGGCGGTCTTCCGCTGATCTGCGCGGAGTGGCGGCCCGGGGCCGATGTCTGGGAGTTCCTCCGCGACTCGCTCGACAACCCGATCTCGGCGCTGCTGGTCTCCGCCGAGCGGTCACTTGCCGCGGAGTTCCCACCGCAGGCGATGAGCAGAGAAGTCCTACGGGCCATCGGAAGCGGCGAGAGAACCTTCACCAACATCGCACGCGCCGCGGGCGGCATCGCCCACACCACTCTCACCCGAGCCACTGACGTCCTGGCAGAGAAGCGCGTTGTGGCAGCTGAGCTGCCCCTCTCGCTGAGACCGTCGAAGGAACGCCGCTACCGCGTGGCCGATCCCTACCTCCGGTTCTGGCTCGCGTTTCTGGATCCGCACATGGCGGAGATCGAGCGGATGCGGGGGGATCTCACGCTGAGCCGAATCAAGGAGCAGTGGACGAGCTGGCGGGGGCGTGCGATCGAGCCCCTCGTCCGGGAATCCCTCGCCCGCCTCCTGCCGGACGGGCTCCTGCCCGCCGCCCCGGCGATCGGCGGCTACTGGACCCGCAGCAACGACGTCGAAATCGACCTGGTGGGCGCCGACCGGCAGCCGGTGGCCAAGGAGCTGCACTTCCTCGGTTCGGTCAAGTGGCTGGAGAACTCGGCGTTCGACAGCCACGACTTGGCAGCGCTCCAGAAACACCGGGCTGCGATCACCGACGAGCCGGTACCGCTCGTGGCGGTCTCGCGCAACGGGACCACCTGTTCCGGGCTCCAGGCGGCGTACGGACCCGAAGAACTGCTCGGCGCCTGGCGCAGGGCATGATCAGGGGCCGGACTCCTGCGGTTGCAGTTCTGGTTGCGTTCTCTCCCGTCCGGGCCCGTCCGGGTGGGGCCACCTCGAACGCTCCGCCGCAGGTCAGAACGCCCCCGACCCTCGCCGGACCCCGTACGAACATTTGGAAAGAGTGTTGGGGGCAACCCCTCACGAGTTCGAAGCTCGTATCCTCCGCCAGTGCCTCACCGGGCACGACTGCTCCCGGCCGCCCACGACCGTGAGGCCAATCTCCGTGCGCGGACGTGGCTATCCCGACGATCACCGCTCCGAGGAACAGAGGAAGAGAGCCGCAGGCCCCTTGACACCAGCCCCGAAGCCGCAACTTTGCGGCCTGGGCTAACGCCTCGCACCTGATCGGGTTTTACCCCTCCGCCCACGCTAACGCGTCGTCGTGAACGGGTGATCGCGCCGCCGGAATCCTCCAGGGCAGGGGACGTTGTGCCGGAGCGCCGCTGGAGGGCTGCTCAGACCCGCCCCTTGCGGAATACGAGCAGGTTCAGGCCCGCCGGAGTCCTGATCGTCGACAGGTGTGCCATGCCAGCCGCAGCCGCGACATCGCGAACCTGGGCCAAGGTCCGCTCCCTTCCGCCGAGGAACAGGAACATGCGCAGATCCATGGCGGTGATGGCCCGTGGGTCCGCGTCGTCCATGAGCCGTTCGGCGACGAGGAAGGTGGAGTCCTCGCGACCGGCTTCGGCACAACGACGCAGGATGGCACCGGCCTGTTCGTCGTTCCAGTTGTGGATGACGTTGACGAGTGTGTACACATCCGCGCCGGCCGGTATGGGGTCGAAGAAGCTGCCGGCTGCCGGGGTGAACCGTCGCTCGAATCCGGCGGCTTCGATCCGGGCCGTGGCAGCGGCCACTGCGCGGGGGAGGTCGACGAGCGCGGCGTGCAGGGTGCCGTGGGTGCGCATGAGGGCTTCGGCGAGGACTCCCGTACCACCGCCCACATCGACCATGCGCCTGGTGCGGTGCCAGGGGAACGCGTCCAGCAGATCGGAGACGTATCCCTCCGCGTGAGTGTGACGCAGAGTGTCGAAGGCAGGCCCCCGGCCGTGGAGGGCGAGGTCCTCGTAGAAGGGCCGCCCGTGCAGCCGGGCGAATAGAGGCCTACCGCTACGTAGTGCATCGAGGAGCCCTCCCACGGCGGCGTCCATGCGCGCCCCCACCCCCGAGGCGTCGAGCCAAGCCCGTAGGCCCGAGGGGTGGCCCTCCAGGAGGGTGACGGAGAGCGGGGTGAGCGCATACGTCCCCGGAGAAGGCTCGGCGAACACGCCGCGGCATGCGAGAAATCGGAGCACGCGGCTCAGCAGGTCCGGGTCGGTGCCCGTCCGCTCGGCCAGCGACGGGGCAGTCTCGTATCCGGCGGATATGTGATCCGCCATGCGCAGGGTGGCGGCAGCGCGGAGCGCGACGGGGGCGAGTCCGCTCGCCGCTTCGTTGAACTCGAGATCGGCAGTCACTTCGATTCTCCCGGCGGTTCGGTGTGGTCGTCCGTGATCTGGTCGCCCAGGAGCAGCCGGTAGTACTCGCTCGTGCGAACCAGCTCCTGATGGCTCCCTGTTGCGACGATCTCGCCGCCGTCGACGACGAGGATGCGGTCGGCGTCGCGTACGGTCGACAGGCGGTGAGCGACGATCAGCACGGCACAGTCCGTGTGAAGGCGGCGCAGCCCGTCCATGACCGTCTTCTCGTTCTCTGCATCGAGGCTCGAAGTCGGCTCATCGAGGAGGAGGGCGGGCCGAGTCAGCAAAGCCCTTGCGATGGCCAGGCGTTGGCGCTCGCCCCCTGAGAGCTGCGACCCGCGCTCACCCACCTGAGAGTCGATACCGTCGGCAAGACCCTCCACCAGGTGGTGCAGGTTGACCTGGCGCAGAACCCTGTCGATTTCGGCCGCCTTGGAGGGCAGACCCAGGCACAGGTTCTCCTTGAGCGTTTCCGTGGAGCACCGGGGCGTCCTGCTCCACGAGCGATACCAGTTGACGGCACTGGGCGCGTGTCAGGTCGGCGACCCCGTGGCCCAGGTATGTGATGGCGCCGGCCGTGGGTTCGTAGAAGCAGCAGATCAGGGAGAGGATCGTCGACTTGCCTGATCCGGATGGACCGACCAGCGCTGTCTTCGTCCCGCGGGGGAGCTCGAAGCTGACTCCTTTCAACGCCGGCCGGTCGTCGTAGGAGAAGTGGACGTCCGTGAAGACGAGCGTGGGGGCCCCGGGGGCTTTGGGCGTGATGCCCCTCGGAGTGCCTTCGTCGGATTCGGTGGGCAGGTCCAGTGCTTCCTGCACGCGCTGCAGAGCGCCCATGGCCCGCTTGAGCGTCGTGAGACCTTCCAGCAGGTTGCCCATGGGCATCACCAGATACGTGGCGTAAAGCAGCACGGCAGTGCAGCTTGAAACCCATGGATGTCTCCCGTTCTCTGTTATTCCTGTTCCAGACTCCGAAGCCACAGCTCACAGGCCAAAGTGGTGAGGATGGCTCCGTCGTCGAGCTCGACGGAATCCGGGCTGGCGCACAGGCGCATCAGCCGCTGCCCATCGATCAGGCCGAATCCTGCGAGCCGTGAGTCGGACCAGAGCTGGTTGAGATACGGCGCGTAGGTCCGCAGTCCCAGCGCCAGGTCCATGCTTCCCACTCCCTTGGTCGTCCTCTCGAGCAGGTCGGGAGGCACAATGTCCCGCACAGCGGCCGCCAGCAGCGGCTTGTAGGCGTACGGCCGGGCCCGGTCCTCGATGCGCACAGCCAGCGCGGCCTCCATCACGCGATCGTCGAAGAAGGGCGTGGAGATCGGCAGTCCGGCGTGAGCGGTGATATCCGTCAGTGCCCGCGCGAGGCGGGCTCCGTCGCGGATTCCGTCGAGTTCGAGATGGCGTCCCGGTGTGGGGGCCAGCGGGGCGGCTGACTGCGCGGCCCGTCGGACTTCCTCGTGAATCATTTCGGCGGCGCCTGCTGTGAGCCAGGGCGGCATCGTCGCCCCGAGCCCCCAGGTGAGGATGGGGAACCTCGAATCCGCCCCCGTGCCGGAGGTCGATGACGTCGCCAGCCGGCGCCGATAGGACGGGGGGCTGATCAGCTGTCGGGCCATGGTTCTCCACTGCCAGCCGAACATGCCGCGATAGGAATTGATGTGACGCAGGGACAGCAAGGGCCGGCTGCGCAGAAGGTTCGCACTGGGCAGACCTTTCGGCCCCGCTGTCTCCGGGTATGGCGGCGATGCATCTGCGTGAGGCGTTGGCCACCTACACGTCGGGAGCCCCGGCACACGGTCAGGCCGTAGCGGTGGCCCTGCCCGGAGGCGACGACCTTGAAGACGACGTCCGGCAGCTGGTCGTGTTGTCGGACGCGCTGCAGACCTACCAGGAAGGCGCATGATGCAGGCAGTGATATCGGCGGGGCGGGTGGTGACCGGCCCTGGTGGGCGGGTGACCGTCGACGGTGCCGTGTTCGTCGACAAGGGCATGATCGTGGCTGCGGGGCCGCGCGCCGAAGTCGAAGCACAGGCCGAACCAGCCGTTCCCCGGTTGGCCTTCCCGGAGGGCACCATGCTGCCGGGACTCATCGACACACGTCCACCTCGCGCTCGACGCGGGAGCCGATCCTGTGGAAACTCTGCGGGCCGCCTCCGACACCGAGGTGTACCTCGGGATGGCCGAGCGGGCGAGGCGGCTCCTCGCAACGGGGGTGACCACCGTGCGCGACCTCGGTGACCGGGGCGGACTCGCCGTCCGGCTGTGGGACGAGATCGCGGGCGGAGGGCTCCCCGGGCCGCGCGTTCTCGCCGCCGGGACGCCGCTGACCGGGCCTGGCGGGCACTGCTGGTTCCTCGGCGGCGAGGTCGAGGGGGAGGAGGCGATCCGTGCCGCGGTCCGACGTAACGCGGAGAGCGGAGTGGACCTCATCAAGGTGATGGCCACCGGAGGCGGCATCACCAAGGGCGGCCCGCCCGTCTGGCAGACGCAGTTCACCACGCAGGAGCTGCGCATCGTCGTGGAGGAGGCCCTCCGGTTCGGGCTGCCGGTCGCCGCGCACGCCCACGGCACCGAAGGCATCGCGGCCGCCGTGGCCGCCGGCGTGGACACCATTGAGCACTGCACCTGGATGGCGCGCGACGGATTCGACGTACGGGAAGACCTGGTGACCGCCATGGTTGCTCAGGGGATCGATGTCTGCCCGGCGGCCAGCCCCGACTGGCGGGGCTTCGCGGAGCGGTTCGGCCGCGAGCGGGCCGAGGAGATGTTCGACCGGATCCGGTGGATGGCGCAGCGCGGGGTACGGCTCTTGCCCGGGACCGATGCCGGGGTCTCCCGCGCCGTCTTCGACGGCTTCGTCTCAAGCCTGGAGTTCTTCGCACACATCGGGATGACACCGGCCGAGATCATCGACCTGGCCACGACGGGCGCGGCGGAGGCCTTGGGCATCTCCCACGACACCGGCCGGCTGGGGGCGGGCTACCGCGCCGACCTCCTCGTCGTAGAAGGCGACCCGCTCTCCGACCTGCGGGCCCTGCGTTCGGCCCGCCTGATCCTGGCCGGAGGCCGCCCGCTGGACCGTGAACTTTTCCTTCCCTAGTGTCTCGAGACTCGGGACGCTGGAACGCGCACCACCGCCGAGGCAAGAAGCTTCACGGTGCGGGGTGGATCCACGCGCTCATGGTCTTGTAATGCGTGGATGCGCGGTTGAGTCGCCGCTGAGGTTGCGGTGCTGGTGTAACTGATCAGACCGCCGGTCATTTGAGGTCGGCAAGCCCCAGGTCCTCGCTCAGGATGCAGTACGACTCGCGGCGTGACGATGCCTGCCGGCCGCAGCCGTTGTGCAGGTGAGGCCCCGCATTTAATCGGTGGTGCGGTGCCCTGGGGTGGGGCTATGGTTCTGCTCGTTCCAGGGCGCGGCTGTGTGTCGTTGCCGAGGGAACGGTGTTGGTTCGTGGAGAAGAAGCAGGAGGTGAGGACATTGATGACTGTCATGGTGACGGGCGCTGCCCGCATTCAGGAGTTCATCGTTTCCACCCCTGTGGTCTCCGGCTGACACCCACTCGATCCGCGCGCAGAGCGCGCCGCCGGGGCCACCCTTCGAAGGGTTCCCCTTGTTCAACGCTTCGCTCAACACGTCTTCCACTTCTGATGCTCAGCACGCCCTTGCCGCCTACGGCTGGGATGAGGGCTGGGAAGCGGAGTTCGCTCCGTATGCCGCGCAGGGGCTGCTGCCCGGCCGGGTCGTACGCGTCGACCGCGGCCAGTGCGACGTGCTCACCCCGGTCGGCCCGGTCCGCGCCGATACCGAGTTCGTGACACCGCACGACCCGATGCTCGTCGTGTGCACGGGCGACTGGGTCGCCGTCGATCCGGCGGGCGACCCCCAGTACGCCCGGGCGCTGCTGCCCCGCCGCAGCGCCCTCGTGAGGTCGACCTCGTCCAACCGGTCCGAGGGCCAGGTCCTCGCCGCCAACGTCGACCACGCCGTCATCTGCGTCTCGCTCGCGGTCGAACTCGACCTCGGGCGGATCGAGCGCTTCCTCGCCCTCGCGTGGGAGAGCGGCGCCCAGCCGCTGATCGTGCTCACCAAGTCCGACCTGGTGCCCGACGTGACCGGGCTGTCGTACCTCGTGCAGGACGTGGAGACCACCGCGCCCGGAGTGCAGGTGCTGCCCGTCAGCGCCACGACGGGCGAGGGCATCGACGTGTTCGCCGCGATCGTGTCGGGCGGCACCAGCGTGCTGCTGGGCGTCTCCGGCACGGGCAAGTCCACGCTCGCCAACGCCCTGCTCGGCGAGGCCGTCATGGACGTGCAGGCCATCCGTGACGTCGACGGGAAGGGCCGGCACACCACGACCACCCGCAATCTGCTCGTGCTGCCCGGCGGGGGAGTCCTCATCGACACCCCCGGCGTGCGGGGAGTCGGCTTGTGGGACGCGGAGGCCGGATTGGGCCAGGTCTTCTCCGAGATCGAGGCCCTCGCCGCGGACTGCCGCTTCCACGACTGCGCCCACGAGGCAGAGCCGGGCTGTGCCGTGCTGGCCGCGATCGAGCACGGCACACTGCCCGAGCGGCGGCTGGACAGCTACCGCAAGCTGGTGCGCGAGAACCGCAGGATCGTCGCCAAGACGGACGCACGGCTGCGTGCGGAGATCCGGCGCGACTGGAAGATGAAGGGCGCGCAGGGCCGGGCGAACATGGAGGCCAAGCGCGGTCGCGTGCGCTGACCTGCACCGGGCCGGGCCGCGCCAGGAGCGCGGCCCGGCCCTCAGCCGTTCTCCAGACCCCAGCTGTGGATCTTGCGCGGGTGGATGCGGATCAGTTCCTCGCTGAAATGCGGTCCGAGCTGGTGCGGGCCCGTCATCAGCTCCGCCTCCCCGCGGATTTCCACCCCCCGCACCTTCCAGGGGCGCACGCTCACGATGTCGTCCACGACCAGGGCGACCTTCGGGTTCTTCTGCAGATTGCGCCACTTCTTCGTCGTGGCCAGCGCGTATCCGCCGACCAGGATCGTGCCGTCCGGCTGCGGGAAGAAACCGACCGGGTTCGCCTGCGGCTGCCCGTTCGGATCGACCGTGGCCAGCCGTCCCAGCCGCTGGGTGGACAGATAAGCACGCTCGGCATCGGTGAATTCCGCCATGGGGGCCAGCCTCACACGGGTGACCGCGCCGCCGCATCGGCCCTGCGGCTGAGGTGTGGTGGGACATGGGCCCTCGGCCGGTGCGGCCGGGCGCCGGTAGCGGCTTCGGGGCCCGCTGTACGCCGAGACCGTCAGGTCCCGACCATCACCCCCACCCACGCGCCCACCACCAGCAGGCATCCGAACAGCTCCACCAGCACACTCGTCCCCGCCGCCCGCATCACCGACCGTGTCGCCGCCTTCGCCGGGCCGTGCCCGCCAAGACGCTGCCGTTCGCAGAGATAGATCCCGCCGATGAAGCCCGGCACGGCGCCCACCACCGGCAGCAGCACGAAGCCCGCCACCGCCCCCACACCCGCGAACACCGCCATCCGCCCGGTGATCCCCACACCCCGCAGCCGCCGTGGCGGCAGCAGCCACACGATCACCTGGATGATGAGCAGAATCGCGGTGGCTCCCACCAGCAGTGACCACGCCGGACCCGACAGCTCGTGCATCGCCCACCACAGCACGGCGGCCCACACCAGCCACGGTCCCGGCACACCGGGAACCAGCACCCCGAAGAGGCCCAGCAGCATCACCCCGCCCACCATCAGCAGCTGCCACACGCTCATCTGCCCAGCGTGCAGGATCAGGGGCGTTCCTGCAGGTCGCGAGCCACCCAGCCCTTCGCGTACGCATGCCAGCCCAACTGCAGCCGGGTGGTCACCCCGGTCAGCTCCATCAGCCCCTTGACCCTGCGCTGCACCGTCCGCAGCCCCAGATCGAGCTGCTTGGCCACGCTCGCGTCCGTCATCCCGGCGAGCAGCAGCGACAGGACCTCCAGGTCCGTGCTGTCGGGGCCCGGCTCGGCCTCCTCCACCACCGAATCGCCGGCGCGGCCCAGCCGCAGCGGCAGGGCGTCCCGCCACACAGCCTCGAACAGACCCATCAGCGACTCCAGCAGCCCGCTCGCGTGCACGACGAGCGCGGCCGGCTCGGCGCCGCGTCCGGTGAGCGGCACCATCGCCAGCGACCGGTCCGCGACCACCAGCTTGGTCGGGACCCGGTCGACCACCCGCACCTGCTCGTCACGGCCGAGCGCCGCGGTCAGCTCCGTGATCCCGTCCGGAAGCGTCAGCACCTCGCGCTCGACGACCACCCGGTACGCCACCCCGCGGGTGGACGCCTTCTCCTCGGCCTCGTTGTCCATCCCGCTGACCGCGATCGGCCTGCCGGTGACCAGCGCACACACTTCTTCCGTCGCGCCCAGCTGCAACTGGACGAACCGGTGCGTGACGGCGCTCGCCCCCGTCACCATCTCCACCAGGTCATGCACCGCCGGTTCGTCCGACTCCGTGCGGAACTCCTCCGCGAGCAAGGCCGCCGCCAGCTCGGCCTGCTCCAACTCGTGCCGCTGCTGGGTGAGCAGCGCGCCCAGCGCCACCCCCGGTGGCGCAGCCACCCAGCGACCGGTCCGCGCCGACGACTGCGCGGCCAGCCCCTGCTGCTCCAGCCGGCGCAGTGCGCGCTCGGTGTCCGGCTCCGGCAGGGCGAGCCGGTGCGCGAGATCGGAGATCTCCGCCGCCCCCAGCGCGACGAGCGCGCGGTACGCCGACTCCTGCCTCTCGTCGAGACCTATCGCTCCCAGCATCGTGGACCCCTCCCGGACCTGCCCTTACCCGCCGCCGTGGCGGAAATCGGCCACGGCGTAAACCCGCCGCCGTACATCATCCCCGTACCGGCCGGTCCTCTGCCAATGTGGCGCCCACCGCAGCACCAACAGCCTCCGGCAACCGGGCATTTGTGCCCATTTTTCGCGGCCGGATTCGGATTTGGAGAGCGATGCGCCCGATATCGCGTACGGCACTGGGAGCGGCCACCGCCGCCGTCCTCGCCGTCACGACACTCGCGCCGGCAGCCGCCGCGCCCCGGCAGGACCAGGCCGGCGAACGACCACTGACCGGCAGCGCGGCAGCGGCACGGCAGAACGAGCAGCCGGTCACGGTCACCCTCGTCACCGGCGACCGGGTCCTGGTGAGCCGGGACACCGCGGGTACTCCCGCGGCGACCGTACTGCCCCGCCCGGACGGCACCACGCCACTCGTCCAGACCCGCAGGGCGGGCGACGACCTGTACGTCTACCCGCAGGACGCGACTGCGGCGCTCGCCGCGGGCACCGTCGACGAGCAGCTGTTCAACGTCACCGGACTGATCCGTCAGGGCTACGACGACGCCCACTCCGCGTCCCTGCCGCTGATCGCCACGTACCGCTCCGACGTCGCCCGGACCGCGCCCGTCACCCCGCGCGGAGCCGACCGCGGTCTCGTCCTCGACGCCGTCGACGGTGTCGCGCTCAAGGCGGACAAGAAGAAGACCGCCGACTTCTGGGCGGACGTCACCAACTCCCGTTCCCGCTCCGCCGCCGGGCTCAAGAAGCTCTGGCTCGACCGCCAGGTCCACGCCGCCCTCGACCGCTCCACCAAGCAGGTCGCCGCCGACGCCGCCTGGGCCGCAGGATTCGACGGCAAGGGCACCAAGGTCGCCGTCCTCGACACCGGCGTGGACGCCGAACACCCCGACCTCAAGGGTCGGGTGACGGCGGCGGAGAACTTCACCGACTCCAGCACCCCCGACGACCGGCAGGGCCACGGCACCCACACCATCTCCACCGTCGGCGGCTCCGGTGCCGCGAGCGACGGGAAGAACAAGGGCGTCGCCCCCGGCGCCGACCTGCTCAGCGGCAAGGTCCTCAACGACTCCGGCTCCGGTGCCGAGTCCTGGATCATCGCCGGAATGCAGTGGGCCGTCGACCAGCAGGCCGATGTCGTCTCCATGAGCCTGGGCAGCCGGGAGCCCACTGACTGCACCGACCCCATGAGCGCGGCAGCCGAGGAACTCGCCCGGACCGAGCGCACGTTGTTCGTCGTCGCCGCGGGCAACGCGGGCCCGTCGCTGAACACCGTCTCGTCGCCGGGCTGCGTACCCGGCGTCCTCACCGTCGGCGCCGTCGACCGTGACGACACCACCGCGCAGTTCTCCAGCCGCGGACCGGCCGTCGGATCGCACACCCTCAAGCCCGAGATCGCCGCCCCCGGCGTCTCCATCTCCGCCGCGGCTGCAGGCGGCCGGGGCATGTACGCCTACCGTTCGATGTCCGGCACCTCCATGGCCACCCCGCACGTCGCGGGCGCCGCCGCCATCGTCAAGCAGCGCCACCCCGACTGGACGGCGCAGCAGATCAAGGCCGCGCTGGTGTCCTCCGCCAAGTCGTCCGTGCCGGGCGACGTACGCGAGACCGGAGGCGGCCGCCTCGATGTGAAGGCCGCGATCGACACCACGGTCACCGGCTCGCCCGCAGTTCAGGGCGGCACCTTCAACTGGCCCCAGGACAGCAGCGACCGCACCACCGTCCAGGTGCCCTACACGAACACCGGCGACAAGGCCGTCACCCTCGACCTGGAGGTGCGGGCGGTCACCGGCAACGACGGATCCCGCATCCGCTCCGGCCTCGCCCGACTCGGCGCGCGGAAGGTCACCGTCCCGGCGGGCGAGACGGTCACCGTCCCGCTCACCCTCGACCCGTCCGCCCGCATCGACCGTGCGCAGTACGGCGACATCACCGGCCGCGTCGTCGCCACCGCGAAGGGGGTCGGCGTCTCCACACCGTTCTCCCTGTACGTGGAGCCTGAGACCGTCACCCTGCGCGTCAAGCTCGTCGACCGTGCCGGCAACCCGGCGACCGGCTCCTCGTCGCTCGACGTCATAGGCACCGACACCGCGACCGGGGAGCGCCGCTTCAACGAGGGCGCGGCCGACCAGGTCTACCGCCTGCGGCCCGGCGCCTACCTGCTGTCCTCGTTCGTCACCTCGCCCGACGGCACGGTCGGCTACCTGGGCCGCCCGCAGGTCGAGCTGACCAAGGACACCACGGTCGTCCTCGACGCCCGCAAGGCGCACCGCCTGCGCATCGACACCGACCGCCGGTCCGAGACCCGCAGCGCCACGCTCGCCTTCGCGCGCAGCTGGGACGACACCTGGCTGCACGCCGGATCCGTCACGGGCTCCCGTCTGGTCACCGGCTACTACGCCGACGTGCAAGGCCGCGCGCACGACGGTGAGTTCGAGCTCAACAGCTTCTGGCGCGCACAGGCCCCCCTGATCGAGAAGCTGTCGGTCGAGGGTGGCGGGGAACTGCATCCGCTGGTCGCGAACGTCGGCTCCGTCAACCTCGACGGCACCGGCGAGGCCGACGTCGTCGACGCCGGCACCGGAACCCCCGCCGAGCTCGAAGCAGCCGGTGTGAAGGGCAAGTTCGCGCTGGTCCGGCTGCCGGACGGCAACCCGGCGGCAGCGACCGTGGCGCGCAACGCCAAGACCGCGGGCGCACTCGCGGTGATCGTCCACCGCACCGCCCCCGGCCGCTGGCTTCCCTCCACCGGCTTTGGCGCGGCGCCGCACCCCGTGCTCGGCATCGAGGCCACCGAGGCCGCGTCCCTGCTGGAACGCCTCGCCGAGGGCACCGTCACCCTGCGCTGGAAGGCCACCGCGAAGAGCCCGTTCGTCTACAACCTGGGCTTCACCGAGGACGGAACGGTCACCTCGGACCGGACCTACCGGGTACGTGACAGCACGCTCGCCAGGACCCAGGCCACGTACCACGCGGTGGGCGTGGAAACCGACTTCATCGACAGCGTCGTCGCCTACCGGCCGAGCGGTGCCGCCTCCTCGGTCGCCGTGACGGACCTGGTGCACGCACCCGGCACCCGCACCGAGTACCACACGCCGGGTGACACCGCCTTCGACCACCACGTCTCGTCCAGCTTCCCCTGGGGCGAGTCGATGATCTCCCCGGCGCGCACCCATCGCACGGGTGAGGTGCGCAAGGAGACCTGGTACGGCGGCGTCCTCACACCCGTCGCGCCCCGCGACGCCACCGGCAAGGCGGCGCTCGCGGCGGAACGACAGGGCAACCTCATCGGCATGGCGACCGCGTTCTGGGGCGACAGCGAGCACATGGGCGCGGCGGGGTCCTTCGGTGACATCGGCAATGTGCGCCTGCTGCGCGACGGCAAGGAGATCGGCGAGAGCTCCTACCCGTTCGGGGTGTTCGAGGTCCCGGCCGAGGACGCGGCGTACGAGATGACGCAGACCACGATGAAGGTCGGTCAGCCGGCCGCCGTCTGGAAGCGTTCCACGCAGGTGCAGACGACTTGGAAGTTCCGCTCGGAGCTCGACGAGAACATCTACTCGCAGGGCATTCCGATGCTCTTCCCTGGGTACGACATTCCGGAGGACGGCCTCAAGACCATCGCGGCGAGCGACGGTCAGAAGATCACCCTGAGCGCCGGCGGCCACGCGGGTTACCAGCCCGGTGCGCTGACGGCCGCGAAGCTGTCGTACTCGTACGACGGCGGCGAGACGTGGACCGAAGCGGCCACGCAGCAGCGGGGTGACGCCTGGACCGCAACCGTGAACCACGCGGACGCGGCGGGCAGGCCGGTCACCCTGAAGACCGAACTGACGGACGCCAAGGGCAACTCCGTCTCCCAACTCGTGGTCGACGCATACGCCGTGCGCTGATCACGACCGGTCCGCCGGGCGTCCTTCCCGTGGGGGGTTGGGGCGCCCGGCGGACCTCTTTACCGCAGACGCCGGTCGCACATCCAAATTTCCGGATGCCCCGTTTTCGGGCGCCCCTCGCGGTGGACAATAAGGGCATGAGCGAGCAGGGGGAGAGGCCGTCCCGGCCGGCCGGCGAGGACGACTGGTGGAACAAGCTCTATGACGACTCCGCCGCGGACACGGGCGCGTCCGAGCCGACGGGCGACACACTCGACGACCGCTTCGACTCCGCGTCGGGCACGGTGTCCCGCCCGAGGGCGTGGTGGGACCGAGCGCCGTCGCCGGCCGGCCGGGATCCGCAGGCTCCCGACGGCGTCGGCGTGCCCTTACCTCCCGTGCCCCCGCCCCGTGACGGCGGTGGGCGGCCGACCAGTGGCGGGCGCCGCGGCGCGGACAAGGCAACCGCACAGCCAGGAGGGGTCCCCGACGACCGCCGGGGCCCGGCGCGCGACCCGAGGGCCGGCGCCGACCCGCCCGCCCCAGCCTCCACCACCGCGCCCGGCGCGGACCCGCGGCCGGCCGTCCAGGTCGTCGGTGGCGGGCCGCCCACCTATGACCCCGAGCCCACCGCCCTGCCCGCCGCGCAGGCCGCCGAGCTGCACCACCTCGTCGCCGACACCGTCCTCGACGGCGCCCGGTACGGGACGTACACCCTCAGGGCCGCGTCCGTCAGAGGTGACTCCGCCCGCTTCCGGGGCGAGCCCCGGCGCGACGCCCTCCTCACCGCCAGGTTCGGCGCAGGGGCCGAAGCCCTTGTGCTCGTCGCCGTCGCCGGCGGCAGCAGGCACTCCGAGAACGCCCACCTCGCCGCCGCAGACGCCTGCCACTGGATCGGCGCTGCCGTCGGCCGCAGCCACGCCCGCCTCTGCGAGGACATAAGGGCCGGACGCCGCGGCGACCTCAAGTCCGGTCTGCACCGGCTCGTCGACCGCAGCCTCGGCAAGCTGCGCGCCCGTGCCGCCGAGCGCGGACTCGAACCGGAGGAGTACACCGCCGGCTTCCGCTGTCTCCTGCTGTCCGCCGACCCCGACTGCCGCACCCGGGTCTTCTTCGGAGTCGGCGGCGGCGGACTGTTCCGGCTGCGTGACGGCGCCTGGCAGGACCTCGAGCCCCTGGTCGACAAGCCCGCCGCCGAGCCCGGCCCGCCTGTCGTCGGATACGGGTCCTCGCCGCCCGAGGCCGGCCCCGACGGCGACCGGCTCACCATGGACCTGAACATCGCCACGCCTCCGTCGCCGTACATCGAAGCCCCGCCCCCACCACCCGCCGAACCCTTCCGCTTCCGCGCCTCCGTCGCCCGTCCGGGCGACACCCTGCTGCTGTGCAGCAACGGCCTCGCCGAACCGCTGCGCGGCGAGGCCGCCCTCGCCGACGAGCTGGCCGCACGGTGGAACGGCCCCGAGCCGCCGGGCATGACGCAGTTCCTCGCCGACGTCCAGCTGCGCGTGAAGGGGTACGCCGACGACCGGACGGCGGTCGCCGTCCGGGAGGCGTAGCCCGCCGGGCCATGGGTTCATGGGGAGCGAGGTCCACCCGGAAAGGGGCGCGCATCCCATGGCCAAGCAGAACGTGGCGGAGCAGTTCGTCGACATCCTGGTCCGTGCCGGGGTCCAGCGGCTGTACGGCGTCGTCGGCGACAGTCTCAACCCCGTCGTCGACGCCATCCGCCGTACCCCCGGCATCGACTGGATCCAGGTCAGGCACGAGGAAACCGCTGCCTTCGCGGCCGGCGCCGAGGCACAGATCACGGGCCGTCTCGCCGCCTGCGCCGGATCCTGCGGCCCCGGCAACCTCCACCTGATCAACGGCCTCTACGACGCGCACCGCTCCATGGCGCCGGTGCTCGCCCTCGCCTCCCACATCCCCTCCGGCGAGATCGGGCTCGGCTTCTTCCAGGAGACGCACCCCGACCAGCTCTTCCGGGAGTGCAGCCACTACTGCGAGCTGATCTCCAGCCCGCAGCAGATGCCCCGCCTCCTGCAGACCGCGATCCAGCACGCCATCGGCCGCAGCGGTGTCAGCGTGGTCTCGCTGCCGGGCGACATCGCCGACCGGTCCGCTCCCGAGAGGACCATCGAGCACGCGCTCGTCACCACCCGCCCCACCGTCCGCCCGGGGGACACCGAGCTGGACAAACTCGTCGCCATGATCGACGAGGCGGAACGGGTGACCCTCTTCTGCGGCAGCGGCACGGCCGGCGCACACGCCGAGGTGATGCAGTTCGCGGAGCGCATCAAGTCACCCGTCGGACATGCGCTCCGTGGCAAGGAGTGGATTCAGTACGACAATCCCTACGACGTCGGTATGAGCGGGCTGCTCGGCTACGGCGCGGCGTACGAGGCCACCCACGAGTGCGATCTGCTGATCCTCCTCGGCACGGACTTCCCCTACTACGCGTTCCTGCCCGACGACGTGAAGATCGCTCAGGTCGATGTCCGCCCCGAGCACCTCGGCCGCCGTTGCAAGCTCGACCTCGCCGTATGGGGCGACGTGCGCGAGACGCTGCGCTGTCTGATCCCGCGGGTCAGGGCCAAGACCAACCGCCGCTTCCTCGACAAGATGCTGAAGAAGCACGCCGACGCGCTGGAGGGCGTGGTCAAGGCGTACACCCGCAAGGTGGAGAAGCACGTTCCGATCCACCCCGAGTACGTGGCGTCCGTCCTCGACGAACTCGCCGACGACGACGCCGTGTTCACCGTCGACACCGGCATGTGCAACGTATGGGCGGCCCGCTACATCTCGCCCAACGGCCGACGGCGCATCATCGGTTCGTTCAGCCACGGCTCGATGGCCAACGCGCTGCCGCAGGCGATCGGCGCGCAGTTCATCGACCGCGGCCGACAGGTCGTGTCCATGTCGGGAGACGGCGGGTTCTCCATGCTGATGGGGGACTTTCTGACCCTGGTCCAGTACGACCTGCCGGTGAAGATCGTGCTGTTCAACAACTCCGCGCTGTCCATGGTCGAGCTGGAGATGCTGGTCGCCGGGCTGCCCTCGTTCGGTACCACCTACCGCAACCCCGATTTCGCGGCCGTCGCCCGGGCAGCGGGCGCCTTCGGTGTACGGGTGGAGAAGCCCAAGCAGCTCGTGGGCGCGCTCAAGGACGCCTTCAAGCACAAGGGGCCGGCCCTGGTCGACGTCGTCACCGACCCGAACGCGCTGTCCATCCCGCCGAGGATCAGCGCCGACATGGTGACCGGCTTCGCCCTGTCCGCCGGCAAGATCGTGCTGGACGGCGGGGTCGGCCGGATGCTGCAGATGGCCCGCTCCAACCTGCGGAACGTGCCGAGGCCCTGACCCGCGGGGCCCCGGCACGGGGCGTCACGCCGGTGTCAGCCGCAGGGTCAGGATCTGGAACGGTCGAAGCCGCAGGGTCAGCCCCTGCTCGCCGGTCTCCGCGTCGTGCAGAGGCCGCTCCAGCAGGTCGGTGACCTGGGCCCGCACGACGGGGAACCCGACCTGCACGGTCGACTCGGCGCGGCCGCCGCCCGATTCGTACAGCCGCACGATCACATCGCCGCTGCGGTCCTCGGCGAGCTTGACCGATTCGACGGTGACCGAGGGGTGCGGGATCTGCACCAGCGGGACGGCCGGCGGAACCGTAGCCGTGCGCAGCGGCAGGTTCAGCGCCAGACCGTCCCGCACCGTGTCCGCCAGCGTCCCGCCGGGCAGCAGCGCATACGTGAAGCGGTGCGTGCCGAGATCGGCCTCCGGGTCCGGGCTGTGCGGGGCGCGCAGCAGTGTCAGCCGCACAGTCGTACCGAGACCCGAATCGTGCGGCGCCCGGGTCACGTCGTGGCCGTACATGGAGTCGTTGAGCACCGCGACGCCGTACGCCGGCTCGGCGACCCTCAGCCAGCGGTGGGCACAGATCTCGAACCTGGCCGCGTCCCAGCCCGTGTTGTCGTGCGTGGCGCGGTGGACGTGGCCGAACTGGATCTCCGCCGTGGACCGTTCGGCATGGACGTCCAGCGGGAACGCCGCCTTGAGGACCTTCTCCGACTCCTGCCAGTCGACGTCGGTGACGAAGTCGATGCGACGGCCCTGCGCCAGGCGGATCTCCTGGGTGATCCGGGAGCCGCCGAAGGCGCGGACGACGCGGACCGCGGCACGCAGCGGCCCCTCCTCCACCACCTCGACGGACTCGACGGCCGTCAGGTCCGTGTGCTTGCGACGATAATGCTGGTCGATGTCCCACGCGTCCCACTGATTGGGATGGTCGGGGTGGAGCTGGAGAAGATTGCCTCGGCTGCCGGGCGCCAGGACCTCGCGACGGTCGGTGAGGTCGTACACCGACGAGAGCAGTCCGTCGCCGTCGACGACGACCCTGACCCATCCGTTCTCCAACGTGATGCTCCCGGCGTCCGCGACGGCTCGCACGGGTGCCTGCCCGAAGTCGCCGCACACACCCGGGGCGTGGGCAGCCGCCTCGACGGTGGCGAGCACACGGCCGTCGGCCAGCGCCTGTGCCGTCACCCCGTCCGGGACCTGGTCCGCTTCGAACGCGACCGGCTCCACGCGGGCGTACGGCGACGCGTTGAGCGCCGCCGGCGCCGCCCCGGCGCCGCCGCCGAGCGCCGCGACCGCCCCGGCGACGATCTCCTCCAGCTCGGCCCGCACCATCTCGAAGGTGTCCCGCGCTTCACGGTGCACCCAGGCGATGGACGAGCCCGGCAGAATGTCGTGGAACTGGTGCAGCAGCACCGTCTTCCAGATCCGGTCCAGCGTGTCGTAGGGATAGGCGTACGACGGGACATGCAGGGTGGCGGCCGTCGCCCACAGCTCGGCCTCCCGCAACAGGTGTTCGCTGCGGCGGTTGCCCTGCTTGGTCTTGGCCTGGGTGGTGTACGTCGCCCGGTGCAGCTCCAGATACAGCTCGCCGGACCAGACCGGCGCGGCCGGTCCGTACTCCCGCTCCGCCGCGGCGAAGAACGCCGACGGCCGCTCCACCGTGACCCGTGGCGATCCCTCCAGATCGCGGAGCCGGCGGGCCTTCTCCAGCATCTCGCGCGTCGGACCACCGCCGCCGTCGCCCCACCCGAACGGCACCAGGGAGCGCGTCGCCCGGCCCTTGTCGGCGAAATTCCGCTCGGCGTGGGCCAGTTCGGCGCCGTGCAGCTGGGAGTTGTACGTGTCCACGGGCGGGAAGTGCGTGAAGACCCGGGTGCCGTCGATGCCCTCCCACCAGAAGGTGTGGTGGGGCATCCTGTTGGTCTGGTTCCACGACAGCTTCTGCGTCAGGAACCACTTCACCCCCGCGAGCTTCGCCAGCTGCGGAAAGGCCGCGGTGTAGCCGAAGGAGTCGGGCAGCCAGATCTCCTTGGTCTCCACGCCCAGCTCCGCGGCGAAGAAGCGCTTCCCGTGCACGATCTGGCGGGCCAGCGCCTCGCCTCCGGGCATGTTGGCGTCCGACTCCACCCACATCGAGCCGACCGGAGACCAATTGCCCTCGCGGACCGCTTTCTTGATGCGCTCCCAGATGTGCGGCTGGTGCTCCTTCACCCAGGCGTACTGCTGGGCCTGCGAGCAGGCGAACACGAGCTCGGGATAGTCGGCCGCCAGCGCCGTCACGTTGGCGAAGGTCCGGGCGGCCTTGCGCACCGTCTCGCGCAGCGGCCACAGCCACGCCGAGTCGATATGGGCGTGTCCGGCCGCGGAGATCCGGTGGGCGCTGGGCGTCGCGGGGCTGGACAGTGCCTCGGCGAGCTCGGCACGGGCCGCGGCCGCCGTCCCCGCGACATCGTGCAGATCGAGCGTGTCGAGCATGGTCTCCAGGGCTCGCAGGATCTCGTGGCGTCGTGAGCGGTCCACGGGCAGCTCGCGCATCAGCTCCGACAGCACCTCGATGTCCAGTACGAGGTGCCACACCTCCTCGTCCAGGACGGCCAGATCCGCCGAGGCGAAGCGGTACAGGGGCCGGTCGCCCGCGGTCAGCACGTCTCCGAGCAGGGTCGGGGCGAAGTCGTGGAGCACGGCCGGATTGGCCGCGGCCTCCAGCAGCAGACCGACCTGCTCGCCGCCCGACGCCGGGGCCGCGACGGGGATGTGCCGATTGCGTGGATGGATGCCCTTGATCGGCACGCCCGCCGCGTCGTACACCAGCCCCTCGGCCTGGAAACCGGGGCCCTCGCCGGTGAAACCCGGGTCGACGACCGCCTCGACCCGGCGGCCCGCCCACGCGGGCGGCACGGTGCCCTCCAGCCGGAACCAGCTGGTGGACCAGGGCGCACCCCACTCGGTGCCTGCTTCGAACGGCTCGTAGGCGCCCTTCAGCGCCTCGGCGACGGGAACCGGCTCGCCCGGGGCGTGCCACACCCCGAGCGCGAGCGGTGTCCGCTCCCCGTACTGCGCGGGACGGATGAACTGGCGCAGGGCGCGCTCGAGGCGCCCTTCCACCAAAGTGCGGTCGTCATGCATCACGATTCCTCTCGGCGAATCCCATGAGTGGTGTTCCCCGCGTGGGGCATGCATCCCGAGAACGCTTACGAAGCATGAACTCGTTCCGACGTGTGGGTGGGGGATGATGACTGGACGTCACGGGGGCCCGGGTGTGCGCGGCAGGCTGCACCGCAGACTCGGCAGCGGTGATCTGACCGCTGTGCCCGAAGTACGGCATGCGTTACGCGACCTGCTGGTGAAGTGGCCCGAGTCCGATGCGGCCACCCCGGCGGACGCGGCGCACGTCGCCGAGCTGCTGGCCAGCGAACTGGTGACCAATGCGCTGATCCACACCGACCGGGGAGCGGTGGTCACGGCCACCGTCGAGGACTCGCGCCTGCACGTGGAGGTCCGGGACTTCATGGCAGGACTGCCCGTGACCGACACCGCGCCCGTCGACCTCGGCACGAGCGGCAGGGGACTGGTCCTGGTGGAGACCCTGGCGGACGCATGGGGCGTGCGTACGGCTCAGGGGGTGGGCAAGGTGGTCTGGTTCGAGCTGTACGCAGGGGCGGCCTGACCGCTGGCCCGAGCTGCACGCAGGGGCGGCCCGAGCCGCGGTCCTCCGCGCCCTGCCACCCCTGCCACAGACTGCACATCAGCCGAACTGCTGCTCCAGATCCTTGAGTTTCCGCTCCAGCGAGTCGAGACGCGGCAGGGCCTGGGTGTCGTCCTCCGCCGTGAGGTCCACGGTGACGGGTTCGGGCCCCTTCGCCTTGACCGCCTGCAGGGAGGGCCGGGCGCGCACGGGCAGCTGTCCGTGCTCCGCTATGACGGGCTCCACTACGGATCCCGCGGGCTCCACCACGGATCCCGCGGGCGGAGCCTGTCCCTGCTGGCCGGCCGGGGCGAGGGCGGGGAGTTCCGCCGGACGACCGGCCCGCCCCAGCCCCCAGGCCCGGTGCTGCCGGTTGTACGCCCGGATCCTGGCCCGCTCCAGCTTTTCGCGGCCCCGA
This sequence comes from Streptomyces sp. NPDC043812, assembly GCF_056436245.1. Lineage (NCBI taxonomy): Bacteria > Bacillati > Actinomycetota > Actinomycetes > Kitasatosporales > Streptomycetaceae > Streptomyces > Streptomyces sp. NPDC043812. The sequence continues at coordinate 216,328 of NZ_JBWKCY010000011.1, read as the reverse complement.
CGGTTCAGCCGGTTCTGCTCCCTCTCCCGCCGGTCCTCGCGCACCTCGTCGACCGCCTCGTCGAGGGTGCGCACACCTTCGAGGAGCATCAGCGACCAGGCGGCGAACGTCTCGCGGGGCGCCCGCAGCCACCGGACGACCCGGATCTGCGGCAACGGACGCGGCACCAGGCCCTGTTCGCGCAGTGCGGCCCGCCGGGTCTGCTTCAGCGCGCGGTCGAACAGGACGGCGGCGGACAGGGACATGCCCGCGAAGAACTGCGGGGCGCCCGCGTGACCCATCCCGCGCGGTGCGTGCACCCAGTTGAACCAGGCCGCAGCCCCGGCGAACGTCCACACGAGCAGCCGCGAGCCGAGCGCGGCGTCACCGTGGCTCGCCTCGCGCACGGCGAGGACGGAACAGAACATGGCCGCCCCGTCCAGCCCGAACGGGACAAGGTACTCCCAGCCGCCGGAGAGGTTGAGGTTCTGCCGTCCGAAGCCCACGAGGCCGTGGAACGAGAGTGCGGCGGCCACCGCGGCACAGCAGAACAGCAGGACGTAGGAAGCGGTGCCGTAGACGGCTTCCTTCCGTCTGCGGCGTTCCTCGCTGCGTTCCCAGGAGTCGTCGGCCGCGGCCTTGCCCCCGGCGATTCCGGCGCGTTTGCCGCGCGTGAGCACCGCAATCGCCGCCAGGACTCCCAGGAGCATCACGCCGACGGGGAGCAGCCAGTCCAGCGATATGTCGGTCAGTCTCATGCGGTGTCCCTTGCATCGCGGTAGGCGTAACGGCCGCCATAGTGGCCGACGCTGCGGCGCGTCCAAGGGCTTTCGGCGCAAGAGCACGCCAACGGGGCGGTTCCGCGCACGGATAGGTGTGATCTGATCGAACTGTCTTATGGGCAGCTGGAGTTGTGTTCGACGGGAAGCCACTCGAAAGAGGGGCGTGGATTCGTGGAGCGAGGGTGATGCGCGGCCCGGAGTCAGGCGCTCTGCCGCAGCCGTTCCACGCGGTCCGCGTCGCACGTGCGCGGACAGGTCACGCAGGTGTCCTCGGGGCGCAATGTGTAGAACAGGCAGCAGCTCGCCCGGTCGCGGGTCGGCAGCGTCTCGCCGTCCGGCCCGGTCAGCTCCCGGAACCCGGCGGTGCCCACGTACGGTCCGGTCGTCCCCGGCAGCAGCTGCTCCAGCTGCTCGACCGCCCGGCGCTCCTCGCCGAGAAGGTGTGCGATGTACCACAGGCCCTCGACGACCTCGTCCGTCGCCATCCCCCACAGCGCGCGCGAGCCGCGGCGCATCCGGGGGCGGAAGCCGCCCAGGACCGGTTCGACGTGCTCGGCGACCGCCGCGCGGACCTCCTCGCGCAACGCCTCCTCGTCCGGGACGACGCGCGCTCCGGGAAGACCTGCGGCCGGGTCGCCCGGCAGGCAGGCGAACGAGGTCACCCGCACCGACATCCGCCCCAGCGCGCGCTGGAAGGCCACGCCCTCGACGGGCACCCGCGGCACCCGGCGGTGCAGGAACCAGGGGACGGTGATCAGCAGACAGGCAGGCCAGGCGTAGCGGTGCAGTCCGAAGCTGGCGACGACATCGGGGCGTGCCTGTTGACCGTAGTCGCGCAGCACCTGGGCGTTGTCCCAGGCCAGGAATGAGTCGAGGCCCGGCCCGCCGTCGGCAAGATCACTCGCCCGGACCCAGCCCGCACCGGACGGCGCCGGTTCGCCGTCGCGCAGCTCCGTGACGCGCAGCCCGGGGAACACCTCGGCGAGGCGTGCGTAGGCATCGGCGACGGGAGAGGCGAGGCCGGACATCAGGGTGGGAACGGTCATGCCGGGAACCACCGAATCACGATCGTTAGCAGGTTAGCCTTACCTTACCCGACCTGATCGATGTTTGAACTGCAGCCTCGCCCGCCTATCGTGCACACAGGGCCTCGCGCATGCCAGCCGGGCCACGTACCGGCGAGGAGGACCCGAGTGGAGCAGGGCGCAGCGCGCGAAGCCGCGCAGCCGTACCCGCCCGCACCCGCGGCAGCCCCGGTCCCGGGCGCCCCGCGGGTCCCGGAACAGGTCCGCGGCGAGCACACCCACAGCGAGCCGCCTGCCCCCGCACCGCGCCCCGTCCAGCGCCACTCCGTGCGCACCCAGATCCTCGAGGCCCTGCGCACGGCGCTCGTCGACGGCGACCTCGTACCCGGCGAGGTGTACTCCGCGCCCGTGCTCGGCGACCGCTTCGGCGTCTCCGCCACCCCGGTGCGCGAGGCGATGCAGCAGCTCGCGATCGAGGGCGCCGTCGAGGTCGCCCCCAACCGCGGATTCCGGGTCTGTGTGCGCAGCGCCCGCGAACTGGCGGAGCTGGCCGAGGTCCGCGCACTCATCGAGGTGCCGGTCATGCTCCGGCTCGCCCGCACGGTCCCCGCGGCCCGCTGGGCCGCGCTGCGTCCCCTCGCGGAGGCGACGGCCGCCGCGGCCGCCACCGGCGACCGCGCGAGCTACGCCGACACCGACCGCGCCTTCCACCACGCCGTCCTCGCCCTCGCCGGCAACCAGCAGCTCCTCGCGGTCGCCGACGACCTGCACCGCCGCTCCCAGTGGCCCCTCACCGACGCGCCCGCCACGCGCCGGGCCGACCTCGTCGCGGACGCCGCCGAACACACGGCCCTGCTCGAGGCATTGATCGCCCAGGACCTGACCGTCGTGCGGTCCCTGGTGCGGGAACACTTCACCGGCTCGGACGTCTGACGGGAGCAGGCTTGCGCGGCACGGTATGGGCGGTGGCCAACCAGCTCGGTGTGGTGGCCGGCACGCCCGCGGAACTCCAGTCGGCCCTCCTGTCCACCGCCCCGCGCACCCTGCGGCTGGGTCTGCCCGGTCAGAACCCGGAGCACATCGGCGAACTCGTGCGCATCCTGCGGGAGTTCGGCCATGTCCAGGTCGTCGTCGAGGCGGCCGGGGACGATCCCGGGGACGCCCCGCAGGGCGACTTGGAGGCACCGTCCGCCGACCCGGTGGACCTGGACGACCCTGCCGCGGTGTGCGCCGCCGCCCCGCTCCTCGTCACGGCCGCCTACGAGGCCGACGGCGGCATCCACGGCGGACTGCGTACCGCCTGGCTGCGCGCGGGCCAGGCCCTCATCCGGGAACCCGACCCCGGCGAGCGTGCCCTCCTCCTGCTGGCCGCCCTGCCCGCGGCCGCGGACCGGGAGACGCGCGCCGCCCTCGTGGCACTCGCCGCCCCGGCGCGCTGGACGGTGGAGTGGTCACGAGAGACGGCCGGCGCAGCGGGCGGCAGGTCACCGGACGGGTCTGCCCCGGTCGCCGCACTGACCGTTTCCGGTGGCAGGCTCCTGATGGCCGACCGGACCGGCGCCGTCCACGAGCCGGAGTCCCGGCAGCTGCTGCACCCGCCGACTCCCGTGCGGGTGAAGGCGATGGCCGCGCTGGGCGACCGCACCCTGCTGCTGCTCGACGAACGCGGCCGCCTGCACACCCGCGGGTCCGCCACCGCTCTGACCGAGGCCGTGACGGCCACACTCGCCGCCCACCCCGGCACGGCGCTGGCCACCGCGGGCGGCGCGGTCCTCGTCGGCGACCGTATGGGTTCCGTGCACGCGTTCGGCCCCGGTGGACTGCACCAGGCCGCCCCGCACTCCGGCCGGATCACAGCCCTGGCGGCCACCTCGTCACCCGCCCCGCTGGTTCACAGCGGCGGCGCCGACGGCACGGTGTGCAGCTGGGCCGTCGGCCGCACCCCGCCCGGTGAGCCGTTCGCCCGGCGCCCGTTCCCCGTCGTCGCCCTGCATGCCGCCGACACACCGCGCGGCCCGGCCGTCGCCGTCGCCTGGTCGGACGGGTTGACCGAACTGCACCACCCCGGCACGGGCGAGGTGCTGCCGCTGCGTCCCGGTCCCGCCGTCCGCGCCGTCGCGATCGCACCGGACGGACGGCTCGTCGTCGCCACCGACGAATCCCTGGTCTGCCTACGCCCGCGGTGAGTTGGGCACTGCACCCGCTGCGACGCCATGGCCAAGGCTGCATTAACCTGTCCCGCCGTGCTGTCGAACAGCGAGGGGGGCGGTCATGACCGCGGATTCACCGGAGTCGTCCATACCCGACGAGGAATGGGAGCGATTCCAGCTCGAGAGCGAGGGGCCCGCGCGGCTCCGTGCTCCCAAGGAGCCGTCCGCGCGGGCGCGGATGGTGGCCGAGCGGCTGCGGCGCGCGGACGAGGAGGCCGCGCGGCAGCAGGGGCGGGCGCGGCGTCTGACACGCCGGGGGCGACGGGTGCAGGCGCAGCCCGACGGGTGGCGCACCTGGCCGGCCTCGTCGCAGGCGCGGCGACGGCGCAGCCGGGTGTGGACGGTTGTGTGGATCGCGGTCGCGATCGGCGCGGTCCTGCTGCTCCTCAACCCCGTCCGCGCGCTGCCCTGGCTCGGGTGACGGACACGGTCACGGCGGCGGCTCCAGACCGGACAGCAGGGACGCGACATCGAGACCGGTCAGCAGGTACTGCTCGAACGCGACGTTGTGCAGGGCCCACGACGAACGCCGCTGCCTGACCCGGTCGATGGCTCCCTCGCTGTCGTGGCCGAGTTCCACGAGGGCCTGCGCGACGACCAGGCCGGACCGGTTGTAGCCCGAGTAGCACCGCACCAGGATCTTGCGGCCCGCCCGTACGGCATCGGCGGCCACCTCCGCGACACGGCGGACGCTGTCGATCTCGGCGGAGGTCAGCCAGTCGTCGGGAATGGGCACCACATGGTGCTCGACCCCGGAGGCCGGGCCGTGGCCCTCGCGTGTCCACAGGCTGACCACCAGGTCGAACTCGCGGCCCACGACCACGTCCTGATGCGGCCGCTGCCCGTCCGACCAGACATGGCCGCCCATCCACAGGCCCGTCGTGATCTCGTCCCAGCGGGACCGGGGCTCCGGAACGTCGCCTTCCCTGCGGCGGGTTCTCACTGCGGTGCGGGCTCGGGCCGGACGGCGGCCGTCTGCGGCGGCACCACGGGCGACAGTTGGGCGCTCAGCCAGACCGGCACCCCGCCCAGCAGGCGGAACAGCCGGCGCGCCTCGGCCCGCAGCCGGCCCGCCTCCGGCTCGGTCTCGCAGTCGGCGAGCCCGGCGAGTGCGGGCGCGGTCCCGATCAGATAGCCCAGCTCCTCACGGATGCGCAGACACTCCGCGAAGCCGTGCCGTGCCTGCACCAACTCGCCCTCGCGCAGGGCGATCCCGGCCAGCTGCTGCCAGGTGAAGGACTGCAGCAGCGGATCGCCGTGGGTGATGGCTCCCGCATGGGCGCGCTCGTACGCGGCGCGCGCCGCCTGCGGTGAATCGGCGATGTGCTCGGCGACCAGTCCGCGCCGGAAGTCCAGCAGCGGACGCCGGGGTGAGGAGGGCGCGAGCAGCGCCGCCGCCCGGCCGAGCGCCGAACGGGCCTCGTCGGCACGGTCCCGTACCCCGAGCCTGGTCGCGGCGTACGCCAGCCGTCCGCGTTCGCTCGCGGCCCCGCCGCGCTCCTCGTCGTCCCCGGCCACCGCTTCCGCGGTGCGCAGGGCGTCCTCGGCCTCGGCCCAGCCGTCGCAGGTGAACAGGCAGCGCTCCACGAGCAGTCCGGCCCTCTCCAGCGCCGCGGCCGGTTCCCCGGAACGGGCCGCCAGCAGGGCTGCCGCGTCGGTCCAACAGCCGCGCGAACGCAGCCGCCATACCGCGGTCTGGAGTGGATCGTCACCTGCTGTGGTTCCGGAACCAGACATGGCGGTATGCGCCACTTGCCCTCCCCGAGCACGCCATTGAGCTGTTGAGTCAGACGGCATCTCAGCACGGATCGGCACGCCCGGCCAAGAGGTCGAGTGAATTGATTCACAATCTTTCAGCTGCCGACCGGGTCGCCGTGCCTGCCGTCCTGCGGTGCGACCAGGGCGAGATGACCCCCGTCGTTGGGCGGTGTCGAGAGGGTGAGGGTCGTCGACGGAGTGTACGGGCGGGCCGCCGCGTCGGCGTCAACCAGTTGGATCTCGCCATGCACCCCACGGGTGATCGCCACGAGAGGCGATCCGGGTGACGCGGCGGTCGCCCGGCGCTGCACCCCGTCCCAGGCAGGGCCGTCCGGCCGGGGCACACCGTCCATGGCGGGCAGAGGCACCTGGGCGGCGCACCCGGGCACCGATTCCCGGCACGCCGGAGTCCGTGGCGATCAGGACCGGGGGAGGCGTCGGGCGAGGCCGGTCTTGGGGTGGCCCCACGCCACACTCACGGACCGGGCCATGCCCAGGACCGGCCGCCCCCACCCTGTCTCAGCTCATCCGCAGGGCCAGGAAGAAGTCCAGCTTGTCCTCCAGGCGCGACAGGTCCCGGCCCGTCAGTTGTTCGATCCGCCCCACCCGGTACCGCAGCGTGTTCACATGCAGATGCAGGCGCGTCGCGCAGCGCGTCCAGGAGCCGTCGCAGTCCAGGAACGCCTCCAGCGTGGGGATCAACTCCGCGCGGTGGCGGCGGTCGTAGTCCCGCAGCGGGTCGAGCAGCCGCGCGGTGAACGCGCGGCGCACGTCGTCCGGCACGAACGGCAGCAGCAGCACGTGCGAGGCCAGTTCGTGGTGCCCCGCCGCGCACACCCTGCCCGGGCGCGCCGCCGCGACACGGCGTGCGTGGCGTGCTTCCTCCAGCGCGCCGCGCAGCCCCTCCGCCGAGTGCACGGCCGCGCTGACGCCCAGCGTGACGCGGCCGTCGTCGGCGAGGCCCGCCGACAACGGGGTGCGGACGGACTCCAGCAGGACGTCGGCGTGCAGACCCGCGTCCACCGAGGGGGTGGCCTCGTCGTCCGGGCCGCCGAGCCCGCCGAGTCCCACCGCCGGCAGCGGCACCAGTGCGATCGCCTCGTCGGCGGCGTGGGCCACCGCGATCCGGTCCGTCGAGTCGGGGCCCGCGGACGACGGGTCGACCAGGATCTCCTCCAGGAGGGACTGGGCGACCGGACCGGTGTCGACGTCGGTGTCCGTGCCCCAGTCCACGCGCGCGACGACGACCTGCCAGTGCGGCGCGGTCCCCAGTCCCGGCAGCAGCACCGGCGCCGCGACCCGCAGGCGGGCCGCGATCTCCGCGGGGGCCGCGCCCGTCTGAACCAGCTCCAGGACCTCCTGCGCGAGCCTGCGCCGTACCGTGCGGGCCGCCTCGCGCCGGTCCCGCTCGACGGCGATCAGCTGGGTGACGCCCTGCAGCAGGTCGAGCCGGGCGGCCGGCCAGTCCCCGGCGTCGGCCTCGACGGCGAGCAGCCAGTCCGACAGGACGCTCTCGCGCACGTCCCGCGACGCCGGTGCCGCACCGCGCCCGGTGTTACGGATCGGGAAGAGGGAGTACGTCGTGCCCCCGACCAGCGCCCGGTGCGGTGCCCGGCGCCCGGTGCGGACCGCGGCCAGGTGCTCGCCCGCCAGGGCGGCGCCCGTCTCGGGGGCCAGCCCGTCGCCGACCCCCGCGATCTGCCGGCCGGTGGGTGACAGGACCCAGGCCCGGAGGTCGAGGTCGGAACCGAGAAGGTCCAGGACCGCGTCGGGGCCGCCGCCTGCCGGGCCCGACGTCATCAGCCTTCTGTGCCTGTCGACGACTGCTGCAAGATCCCCGGCACGTTCCCCGGAGACCTGGCGTACGACGTACTCTGTGATCGTTGCGAATGCAACGGACTCGTTCACTGCGAACAGTGGCAGCCGGTGGCGCAAACACGCCTCGACGAGATCGTCCGGAACGTCGCCGAGTTCCGCCTCGCCCGCGGCCAGACCCGCGACCTGGGCGCTCGCGAGGATCCGAACGAACGGTTCCGAGTCCTCGGGGCCGCGCCGCCACGCGAGGCCGGTCAGCACCAGTTCGCCGCCCGAGAGGTATCGGCTGGGGTCCTTGAGGTCGGTGGTCATCACGCCACGGACACCACGGTCGAGCTCGTCCTCGCCGCCGAGCAGCCGCAGCCCCAGCGCATCGGTCTCCAGCAGTGCGCGCAGCCGCATCTCGTCGCCGCCGATCTGTCTCGTTGTTGCCGGTACGGGGCGGGGACCTGTGGCCAGGGTTTCCGGGGGGAAACGGTGAGGTTGCTGATCTCCGCCTTTCGTTCGAATCTACAAGACGAGGGAGGCGGCCAGCCAACTCCTTCATGTTTTCGGTGACTGCACCCCACCGATCACGCCTTGTGTACTGGACCACATCGCGTGAACTGCACATGAACAACCAGTCGAGGGCCGGCCGTCCCGGGCCCGTTGCGACGGACCCCGATCAAGAACGATCAAGAAGAAGAGAGCCACTCATGGACTTCCTTCGCCCCGCCAGCTGGGAGGAGGCGCTCGCCGCCAAGGCCGAGCACCCCACCGCTGTCCCCATCGCGGGGGGCACCGACGTGATGGTCGAGATCAACTTCGACCACCGTCGGCCGGAGTACCTCCTGGACCTGAACCGCATCGGTGACCTGACCGAGTGGGAGGTCGGCGGCGAGAGCGTCCGGCTGGGTGCCTCCGTCCCGTACACCGCGATCATGGAGAACCTGCGCGAAGAGCTGCCCGGACTGGCGCTCGCCTCGCACACCGTCGCCTCCCCGCAGATCCGCAACCGCGGCGGCGTCGGCGGCAACCTCGGCACCGCTTCCCCGGCCGGCGACGCCCACCCGGCGCTGCTCGCCGCGGGCGCCGAGGTCGAGGCCGAGTCGGTGCGCGGCAGTCGCATGATCCCGATCGACGAGTTCTACACGGGTGTGAAGCGCAACGCGCTCGCCCCCGACGAGCTCATCCGCGCCGTGCACATCAAGAAGGCGGACGGACCGCAGCAGTACTCCAAGGTCGGGACCCGCAACGCCATGGTCATCGCCGTGTGCGCCTTCGGGCTCGCACTGCACCCCGAGACCCGCACCGTACGCACCGGCATCGGCTCCGCCGCCCCGACCCCGGTGCGCGCGAAGGCCGCCGAGGAGTTCCTGAACGCCGCGCTCGAAGAAGGCGGATTCTGGGAGAGCGGCACCATCATCACCCCCTCGATCGCCAAGCAGTTCGCGGAGCTCGCCTCCGGCGCCTGCAACCCGATCGACGACGTGCGCGGCACGGCGAAGTACCGACGCCACGCCGTCGGCATCATGGCCCGGCGCACGCTCGGCTGGACCTGGGAGCAGTACCGCGGCACCGCCCGCACGCTTGAAGGAGCTGCATGACATGCGCGTGAATTTCACCGTCAACGGACGCCGCCAGGAAGCCGACGACGTCTGGGAGGGCGAGAGCCTTCTCTACGTCCTGCGCGAGCGCCTGGGTCTGCCGGGCTCGAAGAACGCCTGTGAGCAGGGCGAGTGCGGCTCTTGTACGGTCCGCCTGGACGGCGTGCCGGTCTGTTCCTGCCTGGTCGCGGCCGGTCAGGTCCAGGACCGCGAGGTCGTCACCGTCGAGGGCCTGGCCGACTACGCCAAGCAGCGCGAGGAGCACGGCGGCTGCGCGACCGGCGCCTGTGGCAGCGACAAGGGCACGTCCCTGCAGAACGCCCAGCAGTGGAGCGCTGCGCCTCGTGACAGGGCCACTGACTCCCAGACCGGCGAGGGCACCGAGCTGTCGCCGATCCAGCAGGCGTTCATCGACGCGGGCGCCGTCCAGTGCGGCTTCTGCACCCCCGGTCTGCTGGTGGCCGCCGACGAGATGCTGGAGCGCAACGCCTCGCCGTCCGACGAGGACATCCGCGAGGCGCTGTCCGGCAACCTCTGCCGCTGCACCGGTTACGAGAAGATCCTGGACGCCGTCCGCCTCGCGGCCGCCCGCCAGGGACACCAGGAAGCGACGGTCTGACGATGACGCAGCACACCCGGGTCGCGTCCGCCCCCGCCGGCACTCCGACCAAGGTCACCCAGGGCTCGAAGGCTAAGGGCGGCATCGGCGAGTCCACGCTCCGCCCCGACGGCACCCTCAAGGTCACCGGAGAGTTCGCGTACTCCTCGGACATGTGGCACGAGGACATGCTGTGGGGCCAGATCCTCCGCTCCACGGTCGCGCACGCCGAGATCGTCTCCATCGACACCTCCGAGGCCCTCGCGCAGGCCGGCGTCTACGCCGTCCTCACCTACGAGGACCTGCCGACCGAGGTCAAGAACTACGGTCTGGAGATCCAGGACACCCCCGTCCTCGCCAACGGCGTCGTACGCCACCACGGCGAACCGGTGGCCATCGTCGCCGCCGACCACCCGGAGACCGCGCGCCGCGCCGCCGCCAAGATCAAGGTGGAGTACCGCGAGCTGCCCGTCGTCACCGACGAGGCGTCCGCGACCGCGGCCGACGCGCCGCTGCTGCACCCCGGCCGCGACGACCACCACGCCGGCCACGTCCCGCACCCGAACATCGTGCACCGCCAGCCGATCGTCCGCGGCAACGCGGACGAGGCCGCTCGGCGCGCCGACGTCGTCGTCTCCGGCGAGTACACCTTCGGCATGCAGGACCAGGCCTTCCTCGGCCCCGAGTCCGGCCTCGCCGTGCCCGCCGAGGACGGCGGCGTCGACCTCTACGTCGCCACCCAGTGGCTGCACTCCGACCTGCGCCAGATCGCGCCCGTCCTCGGCCTGCCCGAGGAGAAGGTGCGGATGACGCTCTCCGGCGTCGGCGGCGCGTTCGGCGGCCGCGAGGACCTGTCGATGCAGATCCACGCCTGCCTGCTGGCGCTGCGGACCGGCAAGCCGGTCAAGATCGTCTACAACCGGTTCGAGTCCTTCTTCGGACACGTCCACCGCCACCCGGCGAAGCTCTGGTACGAGCACGGGGCCACGCGCGACGGCAAGATCACGCACATGAAGTGCCGGATCGTGCTGGACGGCGGCGCCTACGCCTCTGCCTCCCCGGCCGTCGTCGGCAACGCCTCCTCCCTCGCCGTCGGCCCGTATGTCATCGACGACGTCGACATCGAGGCCGTCGCTCTCTACACCAACAACCCGCCCTGCGGCGCGATGCGCGGCTTCGGCGCGGTCCAGGCGTGCTTCGCGTACGAGGCGCAGATGGACAAGCTGGCGGCGAAGCTCGGGATGGACCCGGTCGAGCTCCGGCAGCTCAACGCCATGGAGCAGGGCACGCTGCTGCCGACCGGCCAGGTCGTCGACTCGCCGGCCCCGGTCGCGGAGCTGCTGCGCCGGATCAAGGCCCGCCCGCTGCCGCCCGAGCGGCAGTGGGAGACCACCGCGGGCGCCGATGTGCGCGCCCTGCCGGGCGGTCTGTCCAACACCACCCACGGCGAAGGCGTCGTCCGCGGTGTCGGCTACGCGGTCGGCCTCAAGAACGTCGGCTTCTCCGAGGGCTTCGACGACTACTCCACCGCCAAGGTGCGCATGGAGGTCATCGCCGGCGAGCCGGTCGCCACCGTGCACACCGCGATGGCGGAGGTCGGACAGGGCGGTATCACCGTCCACGCCCAGATCGCCCGCACCGAACTCGGTGTGACGCAGGTGACCATCAACCCGGCCGACACACAGGTCGGTTCGGCCGGTTCCACCTCCGCCTCCCGCCAGACGTACGTGACCGGTGGAGCGGTGAAGAACTCCTGCGAGCTGGTGCGCGAGAAGGTCCTCGAGATCGGCCGCCGCAAGTTCGGCACGTACCACCCGGCCTGGGCCACCGCCGAGCTGCTGCTCGAAGGCGGCAAGGTCGTCACCGACGGCGGCGAGGTCCTCGCCGGCCTGGTGGACGTGCTGGAGGACGAGGTCGTCGAGATCGAGGCCGAGTGGCGGCACCGCCCGACCGAGGCGTTCGACCTGCGTACCGGACAGGGCAACGGCCACGTCCAGTACTCCTTCGCCGCCCACCGCGCCGTCGTCGAGGTCGACACGGAGCTCGGTCTGGTGAAGGTCATCGAACTCGCCTGCGCCCAGGACGTCGGCAAGGCACTCAACCCGCTGTCCGTCATCGGCCAGATCCAGGGTGGCACCACCCAGGGCCTGGGCGTGGCGGTCATGGAGGAGATCATCGTCGACCCGAAGACCGCGAAGGTCAGGAACCCCTCCTTCACGGACTATCTGATCCCCACGATCCTCGACACGCCGACCATCCCGGTCGACGTGCTCGAACTCGCCGACGACAACGCCCCGTACGGGCTGCGCGGTATCGGCGAGGCCCCCACCCTGTCGTCCACCCCGGCCGTCCTCGCGGCGATCCGGAACGCGACCGGGCTGGAGCTCAACCGGACGCCGGTGCGCCCCGAACACCTCACCGGTACCTGATCCGATCCCATGAACTCTCCGGGCGGTGTGCGCCATGCCTCCAAGGAACGTCACCTTCCTCACGTGTCCGCGCCGCCCGGAGAACACCACTGCCGCACCGCTCGCGGCCGTACCCCCACGCAGTACCGCACCACCCCGCAGAGCAAGTTCGTCTCGGGCCGTCCCCCGGGTCGTGCAGCCGAAGCAGTTTCCCAAATCCCGCCATCACCACTCTTTCTCGGCGGGTGCCCCTGTGAACCTTGGGAGTAGGCACCATGACCCAGCAGTCCACTGAGCCGAGGACGACGGCGGACGACGCCGGCGCAGGTACGCGCCAGCCCGCCGGCCGCTCCTGGCTCGACCGGTACTTCCACATAACCCAGAGAGGGTCGACGCTCGGGCGGGAGGTCCGCGGCGGCATCACCACCTTCATGGCGATGGCGTACATCATCCTCCTCAACCCGGTGATCCTTTCGGTGCCCGACGTGGCCGGCCACAGGCTCGACGGCGACCAGCTGACCACCGCGACCGCGTTCGCCGCGGCCGCCACCACGATCGTGATGGGTGTGATCGGCAATGTGCCGCTCGCCCTCGCCGCCGGACTCAGCGTCTCCGCCGTGATGGCATTCCAGGTCGCTCCCGAGATGACCTGGGAAAACGCGATGGGCATGTGCGTCATCTACGGCGCCGTGATCGTCCTTCTCGTGGTCACCGGTCTCCGTGAACTGATCATGAACGCGATCCCGTTGGCGCTGAAGCACGCCATCACCATGGGCATCGGTCTGTTCGTCTGCCTCATCGGTCTCGTCCAGGCCGGATTCGTCACCTCCATGCCCGGTGACGGCGGTATCGCCGGCGCCAAGCCCATCCAGCTCGGCACCAGCGACATGCTCACCGGCTGGCCCGTGCTCTGCTTCGCCGTCACCGTGCTGCTGATCTTCCTGCTCCAGGTCCGCAAGGTGCCCGGCGCGATCCTCATCGGCATCGTCGGCGGCACCGTGTTCGCAGCCGTCGTCCACCAGTTCGCGGGCCTCGACAAGGCGGCCTGGGGCGGTCTCAACGCCCCCGAGATCACCGGCTCCGTCGTCTCCAGCCCCGACTTCGGTCTGTTCGGCGCCGTCTCTTTCGACGGCATCGGCAGCGTCGGCGGCATCACCGTCGGCGTCATCGTCTTCACCCTGGTGCTCGCCGGGTTCTTCGACGCCATGGGCACCATCATCGGCATCGGCCAGCAGGCCGACCTCGCCGACGACAAGGGCAAGATGCCCGGCCTCAACAAGGCCCTCGCCATCGACGGCGCGGGCGGCATGATGGGCGGCGTCGCAGGCGCATCGGGCCAGACCGTGTTCGTGGAGTCCACCGCCGGCGTCGGCGACGGCGCGCGCACCGGCCTCGCCTCGGTCGTCACCGGTCTCGCGTTCACGCTCTGCCTGTTCTTCACCCCGCTCGCCCAGGTCATCCCGACCCAGGTCGCCGCGGCCGCGCTCGTCGTCATCGGCGCGATGATGATGACCAACGCCAAGCACATCGACTGGAACGACTCGGCCACCTCCATCCCGGTCTTCCTGACCACCGTGCTGATGCCGTTCACGTACTCCATCACTGCGGGCATCGCCGCCGGAGTCATCGCCCACGTCCTGATCAAGGCCGTCCAGGGCCGCGCTCGGGACGTCGGCTGGCTCATGTGGGTGCTGTCCGTCGTCTTCCTGGCCTACTTCGCCCTGCATCCGATCGAGGGCTGGCTGGGAGTCAAGTAACACCCGCCGTCCCGACCACACCCCTGAGGAGACCGACATGCTGGACATCGCCGAGGAGCTGCACCGGTGGGTCGAGCAGGGCCGTTCGTTCGCCGTCGCCACGGTCGTCGCCGTCGGCGGCAGCGCGCCCCGCCAGCCGGGTGCCGCACTCGCCGTCGACAGCGACGGCACGGCGATCGGCTCGGTCTCCGGGGGCTGTGTGGAAGGTGCGGTGTACGAACTGTGCCAACAGGCGCTCCAGGACGGCGAGAGCGTCGTCGAGCGCTTCGGCTACAGCGACGAGGACGCCTTCGCCGTGGGCCTGACCTGCGGCGGCATCATCGACATCCTCGTCACCCCGGTGCCCTCGGACGCCCCCGCCAGGGACGTGTTCGCAGCTGCGCTGGCCGCCGCCGCCCGTGGGGAGGCGGCGGCGCTTGCGCGGATCACCGACGGCCCGGCCGAACTGGCCGGCCGCGCCCTGCTCGTACGCGCCGACGGAGGTTTCGACGGCACGCTGGGCGGCCATCCGGAGCTGGACCGCACCGCCGCGGCCGAGGCCGCGGCGATGCTGGACGCGGGCCGCACCGGGACCGCGCTCATCGGCGAGGACGGCTCGCGCTGCGGGCAGCCGCTGACCCTGCTCGTCGAATCCAGCGTCCCCGCGCCGCGCATGATCGTCTTCGGTGCCATCGACTTCGCGTCGGCCCTCGTGCGCGTCGGCAAGTTGCTCGGCTACCACGTCACCGTCTGCGATGCGCGCCCCGTGTTCGCGACCCGGGTGCGCTTCCCGGACGCGGACGAGATCGTCGTCGACTGGCCGCACCGCTATCTGGAGGCGACGGAGGTCGACTCCCGCACGGTCCTGTGCGTGCTGACTCACGACGCCAAGTTCGACGTACCGCTGCTGGAACTGGCGCTGCGGCTGCCCGTCGCGTACGTCGGCGCGATGGGCTCGCGCCGCACCCACGAGGACCGCAACCGCCGGCTGCGCGACGTCGGCGTCACCGAACTGGAACTGGCCCGGCTGCGCTCCCCGATCGGCCTCGACCTCGGCGCACGCACGCCCGAGGAGACGGCCCTGTCGATCGGCGCGGAGATCGTGGCCAACCGCCGCGGCGGCAGCGGCGTCTCGCTGACCGGCGCACACACCCCTATCCACCACGACGGACCGGGGGCCCCGGCGGGGCGCATCGGTTCGGTGGCCTGAGCGCTGCTCCACGAGCGGTGCCCGCACCCGGTGCTCCCGTCGCGGGGCACCGAGGGGCCGCGTCCGTTGAACACCACGCGGCGCGCGTGCGTACCTGAGAGCGGCCGGTGCGGATCCGACCGGCCGCCAAAGTCAGGGGAGGCACCGTCTTGGCCGGCAGCAATGTCACCGCTCTGTTCCGCGCTTCCACCGCGCACAGCCCGTCCTACTTCACCCTCAACAGGGCGGGCGGCGGCGCGGCCGGCGACATCGTGGACTTCTGCATCCCCTGCAACCCGTACTTCCCGACGCCCGCGATGTTCGACGAACTGGGCAGCCGGCTGCGTGAGATCCTCACCTACTACCCGAGCAGCGCCGACACCATCACCGCCGAGCTGTGCCAGGTGCTCGGCCTCAACCCGCAGACCGTCGCCATGGGCAACGGCTCCACCGAGCTGATCACCTGGATCGACCACCTGCTCGTGCGCGAGTCCCTCGCCGTACCCGTACCGACCTTCGGACGCTGGACCGACCAGCCGATGGAGACCGGCAAACGCGTCGACATGCTGCTGCTGCCCGAGGCCCGCGGATTCGCCCTCGACCCGGCGTCCTTCGTGCAGTTCATCCGCAGCAGAGGGTCGCGCGCCGCCGTCATCTGCAACCCGAACAACCCCGACGGCGGACTGCTGCCCAAACAGCAGGTCCTCTCCCTCCTCGACCAGCTGCAGGACCTCGACCTGGTCGTCGTCGACGAGTCGTTCCTCGAATTCGCCGACGGCGGGCAGGAGACGAGCGTGGCCGCCGAGGCGGTCCTGCGGCCGAACGTCATCGTGCTGCGCAGCCTCGGCAAGAACTTCGGCCTGCACGGCGTGCGCTTCGGCTATCTGGTCGCCAACCCCGGCCTCGCCGGCCGGGTACGCGCCGCGCTGCCGAAGTGGAACCTCAACTCCTTCGCGGAGACCGTGGTGTTCATGCTCAAGGAGCACCGTCAGGAGTACGCGGAGAGCCTGCGCCAGGTGTGCCGCGACCGTCAGGAGATGATCTGGCGGCTCTCCCAGCTGCCGGGCCTCACGGTCTATCCGTCGCAGGGCAACTTCGTCTACGTCCGTCTTCCGGAGGGCGCGGACGGCTCGATCCTGCGCGACCGGCTGCTGGCCGAGCACGGCGTGCTGATACGCGAGTGCGGCAACAAGATCGGCAGCTCCAGCCGTTTCGCCCGCCTCGTCGTGCGCCCCGAACAGGACGTCATGCGGCTGGTGTCGGCGATGGAACTGGTGCTCTACGGGCAGCAGACGGCGGCCACCGCGCCCCCGCCGCAACCACAACCGGAACCCGAGCCGATACGCCCGATGCTGTCCCAGGTCCCCTCGCAGCAGCAGATGCCGCCCCAGGCAGCCGTCCAGCAGCAGGCGCCGCAGCAGTCCGTCCGGGCCGCGCAGCAGGCACCGATGCTCGCGCCCGTCGGCATGGCACAGGCGGCGGCCCCGCAGCAGCAGCGGCAGTCACCGCCGCCGATGCTCGCGCTCGCCGATCAGCCAGTCGCCGCACACGGCCTCGCCCCGGCACCTCTCCAGGCACCGCGCCCCAGCGTCCCGGCCCGGGCGATGACCGCCGGGTACACCTCCGGCACCGCGGCGGTCGACCGTTTGATCGCCCAGGCCTGACCGGGTGGTGGTGGGGCGGGCGCCCGGCCGGGCGCCCGCCCGCACGGGGTGGACCTGTCGGAGCTCCGTGCGATCCCCGGCCCGGAGCGGCAACCGCCCGCCGGGCCGCCACCCCCCTACTACGCGTACGTGAACGGCTGGTACTCGCCCAGCAGTTTGAAGTCCCGGTACAGCGCCTCGAAGTCGTGGTTCCACACGAGGAACGTCCCGCCCACCGTCACCAGGTCGGACGTCCCCGCCACCCGGTCGCCGGGCCGTACCGTCCAGCGCATCTCGTACCCGCTGCCGATCGGCGGGTCCACCCGGGCGTCGACGGTCCCGGCACGCAGCGGCATGCAGGCGTCGAAGCAGTACACCTGCTCGCCCTCCCACGGCCTGCTGCGGATCCCGCTCTCGACCCCGAACGCCACATTGACCAGCGCCCGGCCGTAATGACGCTGCATCGCCGCAAGCCCCGACAGGCCCTTGAAGCGCGCACCGACCTCCAGGAAGACCAGTTCGCCGTCCGCCGTGAGGAAGAGCTCCAGATGCGAGGCGCCGTCCGGCCGGCCGAGCGCGTCCAGCGCCTGCCCGGCGAAGTCGACCATGCGTGCCACCCGCGGGTCGTCGTCGAGCAGATTGATGTCCGCGTTGACCCGTCCGCCGGCGACGTCCGCGGAGTTCACCAGATACTCGGTGACCCCGCCGAACACCGTCCGACCGGCCGCCGAGATGATGTTGACGCTGTAGATCCGGCCGTCGATGAACTCCTCGTACTCGTAGGCCCGTCCGAGGTCCCCGTCCGCGGGGAGCGCCGCGAAGTCCTCGTAGCCCTCGATCGTGACGACGCCGATGGAACCCGCCGAGTCGGTCGGCTTGAGCACGAAGGGCAACCCGACCCGGCCGGCGATCTCGTCGAAGTACGCCCTGGCCCCGGCCCGGTGGCGCTCGGGGTCCCAGGCGGCGAACGCCGGGGCGCGCACACCCGCCGCGGCCACCCGGTGCTTCATCTCCAGCTTGTCGAGGAAGGGGATCACATCGGCGGGGTGCGGCCCCGACAGACCGAACCGCTCCCGGATCTCCGCCGCTCCCAGCACGTTCTGCTCCAGATACGTGTGGACGGTCAGCCGCTCGGTGGTCGTGCCGCGCAGCAGGTCCGCGACGATCCCGCACGCCGCGGCCACGTCGATCTGCGCGGTCACCAGCGGCGACGGATCCCGCTCGGCCGTCGGTACGACATGGACCTCGGCGAACCAGCTGCGCCAGGTGTCGGTGAGATGGGCGATGTCGAGCTCGGAGAAGATGCCGACGAGCCGTACGGCCGCCGGATCCTCGAAGAGCCCCGGGTCGAATGCCTCGAGCCCGCGGGTGCCGATGAACACGGCGGTGTGCGGCGGGGCCGGAACGGCGGCGGTCATGCCGTCTCCTCCTTCGTCGTGCGCCCCGCGCCGGGGGCGGTAACCGATACGAGCAGCCGGGCGGGAGCCGTCCCGGCCGTGTGGGGGCTGTCCGCCGCGCGGTTGCGGTCGGCGAGCCGGAGCCGATGGCGGCGGGCGAAGGACTCCCAGCCCGCGACGAGCAGGACGACGAGCAGGACGTCGATGCCGATGGCCCATTCGACGCCCAGAGTGTCCATGCCCAGCGAGAAGACGAACCCGGACACCGCCATGAGGCTGTAGTAGACCGCGGTCAGCAGTCCGACGACCAAGGACACCCGCGAGTCGGGGGAGTGCGCGATGAGCTGCTTGTAGTGGTGCGCCCAGACGACTTCGCCCGCGAACACCAGCAGAACGAACACCCCGATGGCGAGGCCGAGGCTTCCCTGCGTCAGCGGCAGCGCCGCGTACATCAGTGTCGCGAAGCCGATCACGGCCACGGTGAGCCGGCCCTGGGCGCTGTCCGGGACGAGGTCACGGCGGCTCAGATACTGGTACACGAACACTCCGGCGAACACGGCGATCCACTCCGCGGTGAAGAACACCGCCATACCGGACTTGCCCATGCCGAACCAGAGTTCGGGCACCGCCGTGATGAGTACCTCGTAGGTCGCCTGCAGCGCCGTGACCGCGAGAACGATGTAGAAGAAGGCCGCGGACATCACCGGGCTGCGCGCGACGACGACTGCCGCCGAGCGCAGGTTGGCGGCCACGCTCTCCCGCACCTGCGTACTCTCCCTGCGGGCCGCCTCCATGCGCTCCCTGTTCGGCCGCACCAGGGCGAACAGGGCGGCCGACAGCAGGAACGTGCCCACGTCGAGGAGCACGACCGTGCGCAGGTCGATGAAGCGCAGGACGAAGCTGCCGACCGCGCCGGCCGCGGCGATGGCCAGGAACAGGCTGGAGTTGAAGACCGTCGAGTACGTGTCCGTCTGCTTCTCGTCGAAGAACTGCACGAGGGCCTTCACCCGCGCCGCGTTCACCGCGCTGTTCAGCAGGGCGCGCGCGAACACGATGCCGACGGCCACCGCGAACATGTCCGGCGACAGCGCTGTCAGGAACAGCAGGGTGACGGCTGCCGCCACCACGTTGAGGAGCAGGAGCAGCCGGCGCGCGTCGGCACGGTCGATGTACCGGGTGGCCAGGAGACCGACGAACAGGTTCGCGACCCAGTCGGCGGCGAAGACGGCCGACGCGAGCGTCGCGCTGCCCGTCTCTCCGTAGACGAAGGCCACGTACGAGATCATCAGCAGCTTCGAGCCGAACAGCGAGACGAACGACGCGACGTAGGAGAGAAGGAAGTTGCGGTTCAGATAGACGCCCATGACACGGTTCCTCGGTAGGCGTGCAGACGGGGCCCGCCGCCGGGAGGCGGGCAGCGGGCCCCTGCTGGTCACACGACGGGGGACGGGATCACGGTCGGTGGACGCTCTCCGGCCACTTCGCGTCCTCGTCCACACGCGACACGAGCGGGATGTCACGGATGTCGTGGTGGTTGAGGACCCACATCAGGAAGCGCTCGAGACCCATGCCGAAACCGGAGGTCCGCATGGGCAGTTCCTGCTTCATCTCGGCGTACCAGGCGTAGTCCCGCTCGGGGACGTTGTGCATCGCCAGCGCCTTGCGGATCTGCTCACCGTTGGAGTGCCGCTCGCCGGAGCCGACGACCTCGCCCATCCCGAAGAACAGGTCCGCGTTGGCAGCGGTGCGCATGTCCTCGTCGCCGAACGCCTGGTAGAAGGGCACCGACAGGTGGTCGAAGTGCGTGACCCACATGAACTCGTTGACGATCTCCATCAGCTTGTGCTCGCCACGGCGGGTCAGCGTGCGCCAGCTGCCCTCGTCACGGACGCAGCCCTCCTCACCCTTGAGGAGCGACACGGCCTCCTCGAAGGTGATCCGCGGGAAGTGCCCCTCGTGGTTGATCATGCGGCTGAGGTGCGAAGTGTCGCCGGCGGCGAGGGCGATGCGGTCGCCGTACGCCTCCAGCGCGGCCTTCGCGAGCGCCTTGACGTAGCCCTCGACATAGTCGATGAGCTCGTCGATGCCGCCGGGGATCTCGGCCTCGCTGTGGCTGTACTGGTTCAGGTGGGTCTCGTCCGGCTGCTCGCCGCGGAACGACGGCATGATGTTGTAGCAGCCGGCAGGGGTGAGACGCATGCCGTATTCCAGCATGAACTGGCTGGAGTCCGGGAGGTAGGTGTCCACACCGTTCACCGTGACCGGGACCGGCTCGGAGTCACTGCCGAGGCCCGTCGGGCAGGTGATGGTGCGCACGGTCAGCGGCAGGTAGAGGGCCTTGAGGCCGCGGGAAGCCGCGTACGAAGCCGTCGTGGAGTGGAGCAGGTCCTGGAGATCGGCTATCAGCGCGTACCAGGGCGACTTGAGCGCCTTCATGAATTCGCCCGGCTCATTTCCCCAGGCTGTCGGTGGCCGAACAGCGGCGTCCTTTACCGGGGCGGTGGTGGCTGCGGCGTCCAGAATCGTCATTCTTTCCACTCCAATTCCATGTGTGTCGGCGAAGTTCATAGGGAGTGCCGTTGGTGATTGCCCGGGGAGCGATACCGCTGCGGTGTGCGGGCGCGTGATCGCCACGTAGTCCTCGGAGTTCAGACCCACGGAAAGGTCGAGCCGGGCGGCATTGAAGAAGATCTCCTCCTGCCGGAGGAGTTCCGGGTCCACCACCAATTCGAGATCGGGGTGGAAGGAGAACGGGGTGATCGAGCCGCACACCGCACCCGCAAGTTCCTCCGCGGTCTCGCGCTGCGCGAAGGAGGCGTCCTTGCCGCCGTAGAGGCGTTTGATCTCGTCGAGGTCCACGAGCCGGTCGCCGGGCACCACGGCGAGCACGTACCGATTGGTCCTCTTGGTGATTTTGACGCGGACCACGATGCACTTGGCCGCCTGGTTCAGCGGGTGTCCCCGCAGCCGGCTCGCGACATCCGTCCGGCCTTCCGGAGCGTGCGGCAGAAGCCGGAAACGTGCCCCTTCATTTTCGAGCAGTTCCAGAATTCGTCCGCTGACTCCGGTGTCGTTCGTGCGTTCCCGGAGTTCGGATGGCGGAGCCATGGTATTTCCCCCATCTGACGCCGAAGCGATCATTCATCAGATCGCCGAGTACGCCATGACGTTAAGGTGGGGCCTGTTCGGCTGAGAATGTGCGGCGGGTGACTTCATCAAGTCCGCATTGGCGTGCGCAAGTCGGACTTCATCAAGTCCGTATTGGCGTGCGCAAGTCGGACTTCATCAAGTCCGTATTGGTGTGCCGCAAGCCATTGCGTGGCAGGCGGGATCCGGCGGGAAAACCCTCGCAAAGCACGGGGAACGGCCGCACGGACGAGTGCGGCGGCGCGGCCGGCACTCCTGCCCGGAGCGGATCCGCGCCGGGCAGGACTGCATCGAAAGTTGCAGCGGGCGATCGTCACTGTTCACGACGCCTGCCCGGTGGAGCGCCCGGACGATGGAGGGGACCCACGGCCACGGCAGCACCATGGCCACGCAGACGCGACCACCACGGGGAGCAGATGACTCACGCCACGCAACCGGGAGCGGTGCACGACGGCCCGACGGACAAGGACACGGGCATGCCCGGATCCGCCGCCCCAGCAGCCTCGACTCCCTCGGCCGGCCGCCGGATCGCGTTGCTGGACATCCTGCGCGGCGCGGCGATCCTCGGCACGCTGATGACCAACGTGTGGGTCTTCACCGGCCCGGGCGGCGAATGGGGCGTCCTCGAGTCCGGCATCTCCGCCACCGATCAGGACAGGCTTTTCGCCAGTCCCGCAGCGGCGGCGGAAGGCATCTTCCGCTTCCTCGCCGACGGCAAGTTCCTCGCCATGCTGACCGTACTGTTCGGCGTCGGCCTCGCCATCCAGTACGACTCGGCGGCGCGGCACGGCCGCCCCTGGCCCGGCCGCTACCGGTGGCGCGCCCTGTTCCTGTTCGCCGAGGGCACCGTGCACTTCGTCCTCGTCTTCGCCTGGGACGTCCTCATGGGATACGCCGTCACCGCCCTGTTCGTCGCCTGGTTGCTGGCCCGATCGCAGCGCCTGCGCACTGTCGTCATGTGGTCCGCGCTCGTCTGGCATCTCGCGCTCATGTCACTGCTCACACTCGCGCTCGCCCTCGAACCGGAATCCGGTGCCGACGCCCCGGCCCCGGGCCCCGCAGGCGACGTGTACGCCGACGGCAGCTACCTCGACCAGATCGCCTTCCGCCTCGACCACGCGCTCGTCCTACGGCTCGAGCCCGTCATCGCCTTCGGCCTGCTCGTCTTCCTCTTCCTGCTCGGCGTCCGCCTCCACCGCGCCGGAGCCTTCGCCGCCGACGTGAACGGCCGGCGCATCCGAACCCGGCTGCTGCGCTGGGGCCTTGGCGCCGGTCTGCCCCTGAACGCGGCCGCGGCGCTCGCCGGCGACGACTTCTTCGCGCTGGGCCGGTACGTCGCCGCACCGCTGCTAGCCCTCGGATACATCGGGCTCGTCGGGCTTATTGCCGAACGTGTCCGCAGGCCGGGCCCGCTCACCGCGGGGCTGACGTCCGTCGGCCGTACGGCCCTGAGCAGCTACGTCGCACAGAACGTCCTCTGCATGATCGCCGCCTACGGCATCGGACTCGGCCTCGCCGTCCGCCTGGAGGGCGAGGGCCCGTGGTGGGTGATGGGCCTGTGGGCCGCGGTCTGCCTCTTCCTCATGACCGCGTCCGCCCTGTGGCTGCGCCGCTTCCCGCACGGTCCGCTGGAGACGGTGCAGCGATGGGTGCTGCGGCGCTGAACGGACAGCGTGCAGGAGGGGGGCGCACACTCCGAAATCCGATGTCGGCCGTCGCTGACGGCGTGCCACAATCCTGCGCATGTCAGTTCGATACCCGCGCCCCCTGCGTCCCGGTGACCGCATCGGCGTCACCTCCCCCTCGAGCGGCGTCGCCAAGGACCTCCAGGAACGCCTCGGCGTGGCGATCCGCACGGTCGAGGCGCGAGGCTACGAGGTGGTCGTTGGCCGTTGCATGGACGGCACCGGGCACATCAGTGCCCCCGCCGCGGAACGCGCCCGCGAGCTGACGGAGATGCTGACCGACCCGGCCATCAGGGCCGTGGTGCCGCCCTGGGGCGGGGAGACGGCGATCGACCTGCTGCCTCTGCTCGACTGGGACCGGCTGCGCGACGCCGAGCCGACCTGGCTCGTCGGCTTCTCGGACATGTCGACCCTCATGACTCCGCTGACCCTGCTCACGGGGACGGCGACCCTGCACGGCAACAACCTGATGGACACGCCCTACCGGACCCCGGAGGGCCTGCTGTCCTGGCTCGACATCGTGACCCTGCCGGAAGGACACCGGTTCACCCAGATCCCGCCGAGCCGTCACCGTGCCTCGGGCTGGGACGACTACCAGGCTCACCCGGAGGTTGACGAGTACACCCTCGGCACTCCCGGCAGGTGGACCAGGCTCGACAGCGACGACGACGTGGTGGCCGAGGGCCGTCTCATCGGCGGCTGCATCGAGACGCTCTCCAACGTCGCGGGAACGCCCTACGGCGACGTGTCGGCCTTCGCGCGTTCCGCCGCCCCGGAAGGCCTGCTCGTCTACGTCGAGGCGTGTGAGGACAACGCGCTCCAGATCTGCCGCAACCTCCACGGGATGCGCCTCGCCGGCTTCTTCGACGCCGCGAACGCGATCCTCGTCGGCCGCACCTCGGCACCGGGAACCGCCTCGCTCTCCCAGCACGAGGCCGTGATGGACGCGCTCGGCTCCCTGAACGTCCCCGTGGTCGCAGACGTCGAGTGCGGCCACGTCCCGCCGTACCTGCCGATCGTCAACGGCGCGCGCGGCCGGATCGTCCACACGTCGGAGCGCAGCGAACTGACGCAGTCGCTGGACTGACCGTCAGGAACGGGCTTCCCGGGCGGGGCAGGTGGCGGCCGCGACCACGGCCGGGCCCGGAATCTCCAGTCCCGGCACGAGCCCGCGCGAACCGCACGGCGGTGCCGGCCCAACTGGTCCTCGGTTTCGGCACGGTCGGCAAAGATGCCATCACGGCCGGCACTGCAGCGGTGAAAGACCTGCCGAACCACGAACTGCGGTGAGGTCTCACGGTCGGTCCGACCTTCCGTCAGGCGACCGGCCGAAGCGCGCCGAGGGAGGCGTCACTGGGGTGAGAGGTCGCGAGGCCCACTTCCGTGCGGCTCCAGGGAGCGGCCGTTGCGGAGGTTCCACCGCTGGGCGCGACCGCTGAACTCGGTGGCGGTGAGCGGACGGATGTCCAGGCGCCAGAAGGCTTCGTCGGGTGCCGCAAGAGCGTGGAGCAGGGCCAGGCGGATCACGTCCGGTTCAGCGACGGCAACGATGCGTCCCGTGCGGCTGTGCAGGCTGTCCAGCCATGTCCCGACCCTGATGCGGACACTGCGCAGCGACTCGCCGCCATGGGGCGCCGCGCTCGGGTCGCCGAGCCACTGGGCGACGGCGTGCTCGTCCGCGGCCGCGAGGGCGTCGAGCGTCTGTCCTCGCCAACGCCCCATGTCGCAGGCGGCTATGGCAGGCAGCGGTGCGGCGTCCAGCCCGAGGGCCCGGGCGGTCTGACGGCACCGCAGTGACGGCGAGACGTAGCTGTGGAGGGCCGGGGGGAGCGTGCCGGCCGCAGCCTCGGCACGCGCGATGCCCGCAGGGCCGAGAGGGCTGTCGTCGTCGAACCGGACCTCGCGCAGTGCGTCGCTCGTGGCGGGGGAGACCAGCGTGAGCCGGACTGTCATCGGGTTCCTCCGGTGCGCGTCATGCGTCGTGCACCGCACGTCGTGCGTCGTGCGGCAATTGTCCGGCGCGCAGCCTACCCACGGGGGCGTACGGGCGTGACATGGGACTCACGCCCTTGGCGGCCCGACCGGCACGCGGTACGGTCTCGGCGACATTTCCAATACTGCGACGACGGCGAGACGGAAGTCCGGTGTGAATCCGGCACGGTCGCGCCACTGTATGCCACGGCGGCATCCCGGCAGGGTGACGCTGCGGCGAGTCAGACCCGTGGACCGTCGTCCTGCACCACCGTTCGGGACGCGTGTTCCCCAAGGAGGTTCCACCATGGCCGAGGCCGCTGGTTCCGCTGTCGTCTCCACCCCTTCCCTTCCCCTGCCGGCTTCTCTGCCTGTGCGCGCCGTCCTGCCCTGGGCCGTGTTCGTCGGTCTCCTGGCTCTGATCGCCCTGTACTTCGTGGGTGCCGAGCAGGGCGCCACGTCCGTGTTCGCCGGTGCCGAGGTGCACGAGTGGGTGCACGACGGACGTCATCTGCTCGGCTTCCCCTGCCACTGATAGGCGACAAGCACATGTACGCCTCAACTGTCAGAGGTCTGCTGGTCCGCGGCATGCTCGCGGGCCTGATTGCCGGGCTGTTCGCCTTCGCCGTGGCCTACACGGTGGGTGAGCCGCCCGTGGACGGCTCGATCGCGGTGGAGGAGGCCCAGGCCGCCCAGGAGGCGGCCCATGCCGGGCACGGCGCCGCCGCCGAGGAAGCCGCCGAGGAAGAGGAGGCGGTCAGTCGCTCCGTGCAGTCGACCGCCGGCCTGGCCACCGGTGTTCTGGTGTACGGGGTGGCGCTGGGCGGGATCGCGGCCCTGGCGTTCTCGTTCGCGCTGGGACGTGTGGGCCGGTTCAGCCCGCGGGCAACCGCGGCGCTCATCGCGGCGGCCGCCTTCACGACCGTCTACCTGGTGCCGTTCCTGAAGTACCCGGCCACGCCGCCCGCGGTCGGAAACCCGGACACCATCGGACAGCGCACGACACTGTTCTTTCTGATGATCCTGCTCAGTGTGCTGCTCGGCGTGGCCGCGGTCATCGCAGGGCGACGGATGGCGCCGCGCCTGGGCAACTGGAATGCCACGCTGGCTGCCGCGGCGGGTTTCGTCGTCGTGGTGGCTGTCGCTTGTGTGTTCCTGCCGGCGAACGACGACGCGGTAAAGGCCGGCTTCCCCGCAGCGCTGCTGTGGGAGTTCAGGGTCGCGTCACTGGCGATCCAGGCCGTGTTGTGGACCGTCTTCGGTACGGTCTTCGGTGTCCTGGCGCAGCGCCTCCTGGCGCCCCGACCGGTCGGGGCGGGTGCACCGGTGGAGCAGCCGGCGCCGGTTTCGGGCTGACCCGCACGGCAGGTCGGACCGGCTGGATGGTGCCGGTCCGGCGTGCCGCGCTGCACACGCTTCGGGGCCCGCCTGCCCGCGTAGCCCGGCAGGCGGCCCAAGCGGCCGGACGGCCGGGAGAATGCTCTGCGAGCGTTCTCCCGGCCGTCGGCGCGTCAGGACGTGGAGAGTTCCCCGCGCACGGCGCGGGCCGCCGCGACCAGATTCTCCAGCGAGGCACGGGTTTCGGGCCAGCCGCGGGTCTTCAGACCGCAGTCCGGGTTGACCCAGAGTCGCTCTGCCGGGATGGCTTCGAGTCCCTTGCGCAGCAGTGCCGCGGACTCGTCCGCGCCCGGAACCCGGGGCGAGTGGATGTCGTACACGCCGGGGCCGGCCTCGCGCGGGTAGCCGTGGGCGGCGAGTTCGCGGGCGACCTGCATGTGGGAGCGGGCGGCCTCCAGGCTGATCACGTCGGCGTCGAGGTCGTCGATCGCCTGCACGATGTCGCCGAACTCGGCGTAGCACATGTGCGTGTGGATCTGGGTGTCCGGCCGTACGCCACTCGTGGTGAGCCGGAACGCCTCGGTGGCCCAGGCGAGATACCCGGCGTGGTCGGCGGAACGCAGTGGCAGGGTCTCGCGCAGGGCGGGCTCGTCGACCTGGATGACGGAGGTGCCCGCGGCTTCGAGATCGCCGACCTCGTCGCGCAGGGCGAGGGCGACCTGCCGAGCGGTGTCCCCCAGGGGCTGGTCGTCGCGGACGAAGGACCAGGCGAGCATGGTGACGGGGCCGGTGAGCATTCCCTTGACCGGCCGGTCGGTGAGCGACTGCGCGTAGGTCGTCCAGCGGACGGTCATCGGCTCGGGGCGGGAGATGTCGCCGGCGAGGATCGGCGGGCGGACGTAGCGGGTGCCGTAGGACTGCACCCAGCCGTGCTGGGTGGCCAGGTAGCCGGTGAGCTGCTCGGCGAAGTACTGCACCATGTCGTTGCGTTCGGGTTCGCCGTGCACGAGGACGTCGATGCCGGTCTTCTCCTGGAAGGAGATGACCTCGCGGATCTCCGCCTCGATGCGCTTCTCGTAACCGGCGGTGTCGAGGCGGCCGCCGCGCAGGTCGGCGCGGGCGGAGCGCAGCTCCGGGGTCTGCGGGAACGAGCCGATGGTGGTCGTCGGCAGCAGGGGGAGACGGAGGTGGGCACGCTGGGCCGCGGCGCGCTCGGCGTAGGGCTGGGAGCGCCGGGCGTCGGCGCCCGTGATCGCCGCGGCGCGGGCCCGCACGGCGGGGTCGCGGGTGATGGGTGATCCGGCGCGGGAGGCCAGATCGGCCCGGTTCGCGGCGAGTTCGGCCGCGATGGCGTCGGTGCCCTGACCGAGCCCGCGGGCGAGGGTGACGATCTCGGCCGACTTCTGCCGGGCGAAGGCGAGCCAGCGCCTGATCTGCGGGTCGAGGTCACGCTCGGCCGTGGCGTCCAGCGGGACGTGCAGCAGCGAGCACGAGGCGGAGACGTCGACCCGGTCGGCCAGTCCCAGCAGTGTGCCGAGGGTGGCGAGCGACTTTCCCAGATCGTTCACCCAGATGTTGCGTCCGTTGACGACACCGGCCACCAGTCGCTTGCCGGGCAGCCCGCCCGCGGCGGCGAGATCGTCGAGGTTGGCGGCGGCCGACTCGGTGAAGTCGAGCGCGAGCCCGTCGACGGGAGCCTTCGCCAGTACGGGGAGGGCGTCCCCGAGGCGGTCGAAGTAGGAGGCGACCAGCAGCTTCGGCCTGTCCGCGAGTGCACCGAGGTTGCGGTAGGCGCGGGAGGCGGCCTCCAGCTCGGCGGTGGTGCGGTCCTGCGCGAGTGCGGGTTCGTCCAACTGCACCCACTCCGCCCCCGCGGACCGCAGATCGGCGAGCACCTCCGCGTACACGGGCAGCAGCCGGTCCAACAGACTCAGGGGCTCGAAGTCCTCGGCCACGCCCGGTGCCGGCTTGGCCAGCAGCAGATAGGTGACCGGCCCGACGAGCACCGGACGGGGCGTCAGACCGAGGGCGAGTGCTTCCTTGAACTCACCGACCTGCTTGACGGAGTCCGCGGTGAAGACGGTGTCCGGCCCCAGCTCCGGTACGAGGTAGTGGTAGTTGGTGTCGAACCACTTGGTCATCTCCAGTGGGGCCACATCCTTGGTACCGCGCGCCATGGCGAAGTAGCCGGCCAGGGCGTCGGCGTCGACGGCGGCCCGGTGGCGGGCGGGGATCGCACCGACCATGACGGTGGTGTCGAGGACGTGGTCGTAGTACGAGAAGTCACCGGTCGGGACTTCGTGGATCCCGGCTGCGGCGAGCTGCTGCCAGTTCGTCCGGCGCAGATCGGCGGCGGTGGACCGGAGGGTGTCGGCGGTGACGCGGCCCTTCCAATGGCCCTCGATCGCCTTCTTCAGTTCCCGGTTCTGTCCCTGACGGGGGTAGCCGTAGACGGTGGCCGGTGCTGCCGCGGCTGCGGACTTGGTGGTCACGGAGATCTCCTTCGCGAGATGAATCCCTGAGATCCCGGGGACGGGACGAGAACGCGAAGGGTGACGAACCGGACGGAACGAGCCTGCGCCGTACAGCGCGGTCATCCGTCTGGTGTGTTCGCCGACCCGCCCTCGAGGTCACCGGGATGTCCGCGTGCGCATGTACGCACGCGGGCAACGGGCAGGTCTTCGGACTCGCGGGCTCGTCGCCGGATTCCCGGCGGCACCTACTGGCCGTCGCTTCCCGGACCTTGTCGGGCCCAGTGCGTATGACGGCGGTCGTTCCCGCTCACCGCTGCGGGGCAGTCCCGGATTCCCACCGGGTTCCCTCTTACGACGCCTCCCGCCTGGCGGACGGGGCGAACCAGCTGCACCCGCCAGCGTACGGGGCGTCGTGTCGCCGCGGAGAATCACGTCCATCATTCGGGAGGTGAGCAGAGACACGAGGGCGGCGTGCATGCAACGCCCGAGGGCGGGAAGCGCCGCACTCCGCGCTTCCCGCCCTTCCCCTGTGGGCACCCCCGCCGGCTCCCTCGGCCGGCGGAGTGGCCCGGGCCCCTCAGCCCGGGCCCACCGGGCCCCTCAGCCCGGTCGCACCAGGTCCTCAGCCGTGGTCGTACGTGTGGAAACCGCGGCCGGTCTTGCGGCCGAGGAGCCCCGCCTCCACTCCTTGCCCTCGGGGGTGGTGAAGTCGATCCGGCGCTCGACGGCGTCGAGCAGGGTGAGCTGGCCGTCGATGATGTTGTCCCAGGCGGGGGAGGTGGCGTCCTCGAAGTCCGCCATCCAGACGTCGGCGCCGGAGTTGAGGGCGTTGACGGCCATGCGGCGGTCGGGCGGGCCCGTGATCTCGACCCGGCGGTCCGTCAGGCCGGGAGCGGGCGGGGCGACGCGCCACGACGGGTCCGCGCGCACGGCGTTGGTGACCAGGGGGAAGTCGAGCGGGGATCCCGTGGAGAGGCGTATCGCCTGCCGCCGACGCTCCTTCAGGAGCTCCTGGCGGCGCTCGTCGAAGGCTTCGACGAGGCTGCCCACGAAGTCCAGGGCGGCGGGGGTGACGATCTCGTCATGACGGTGACCGGGAGCCGCGAGGACGCGGACGCGGGGGGTCAGTGCGCTGGTGGACATGGGTTCTCCTGAGCAGGGAAGCGGAGCGGGGGCGGACGGGGACGGTCGCCCGGCCCTCGCTCGGCCAGGGGGCCGGACCGGACGGACGGATGTCCGGCTGGGTGCCCTAGTGGAACTGCTCTTCCTCCGTCGACCCGGCCAGCGCGGTGGTGGAGGAGTCGGGGTTGACGGCGGTGGAGACCAGGTCGAAGTAGCCGGTGCCGACCTCGCGCTGGTGCTTGACGGCGGTGAAGCCGTGCTCCTGCGCGGCGAACTCCCGCTCCTGCAGGTCGACATAGGCGGTCATGCCGTGCTCGGCGTATCCGCGGGCCAAGTCGAACATGCCGTGGTTGAGCGAGTGGAAGCCGGCGAGGGTGATGAACTGGAAGCGGTAGCCCATCGCGCCGAGCTCGCGCTGGAACTTGGCGATCTGGTCGTCGTCCAGCGCCGCCTTCCAGTTGAACGACGGCGAGCAGTTGTACGCCAGCATCTGGTCGGGGTACTGGGCGTGGATGGCCTCGGCGAACTCGCGGGCCTGCGCCAGGTCCGGGGTATCGGTCTCGACCCAGATCAGGTCGGCGTACGGGGCGTAGGCGAGCCCGCGGGCGATGACCGGCGCCATGCCGTTCTCGACCCGGTAGAAGCCCTCGGCGGTGCGCTCCCCCGTCACGAACCGGGCGTCGCGCTCGTCGACGTCGCTGGTGAGCAGGTTCGCGGCGAGCGCGTCGGTGCGGGCGACGATCACGGTCGGGACGTCGGCGATGTCCGCGGCGAGCCGGGCCGCGTTCAGGGTGCGGATGTGCTGGGCGGCGGGCACGAGGACCTTGCCGCCGAGGTGACCGCACTTCTTCTCGGAGGCCAGCTGGTCCTCGTAGTGGATGCCCGCCGCGCCCGCGGCGATCATCGCCTTGGTCAGCTCGAACGCGTTGAGCGGGCCGCCGAAGCCCGCCTCGGCGTCGGCGACGATCGGTGCCAGCCAGTCCGTGGTGTCCGTGCCGCCCTCGGCGGTCGCGATCTGGTCGGCGCGCAGCAGGGCGTTGTTGATCCGGCGCACCACCTGCGGGACGGAGTTGACCGGGTACAGGCTCTGGTCGGGGTAGGTGTGGCCGGCCTGGTTCGCGTCGGCGGCGACCTGCCAGCCGGACAGGTAGATGGCCTGCAGCCCCGCCCTCACCTGCTGGACGGCCTGGCCGCCGGTCAGCGCGCCCAGCGCGTGGATGTAGTCCTGCTCGTGCAGCTGACGCCACAGCCGCTCGGCGCCGCGGCGGGCCAGGGTGTGCTCCTCGCGGACGCTGCCGGACAGCCGCACGACGTCCTCGGCGGTGTACGTGCGCTCGGTGCCCTGCCAGCGCGGGTCCGTCGCCCACCGCTGCGCGAGCTCCTCGGCCGCCTTCGTCGTCGCCTCTGCCATGACCTTCACCGTCTCTCTCGGTTGTCTTGACTGCCAATCACCGCACCGGTACGCAACGGGATGGCACTGTGTGTCTCGAACGTGAGGTGGACCCGCCGGACCATCGCTGCGGAGCTGAGCAATGCTGCCGGTCAGTGTGGCGCCACGTCCGGGATCTCCGACGTCAGGGCAGTGAATCGCGCCCGGTTGGTGCGCCTGCTGTCGAAGGCCCGGCGGGCCGTGCTTGAACCTTGACACTGGCACTGAGTGCCATCAACTGGGGACGCATGCCAACTTCTGCGAATCTCCCCCCGGCTTTTGCCAACTTTGCCAAGGGTGGAATCGGTGCCGCGTCGCGTACGCTGACGACCTCCCGACCACGAAGGAGCGCGCGGTGAGCAAGACCTACGCGGGTGCGCGGCTGCGGCGGCTTCGCGAGGAGCGCCGGATGAGCCAGGCGGAGCTGGCCCGCGTCCTGGGCATCTCGCCGAGCTACCTCAACCAGATGGAGCACGATTCCCGCCCCCTCACCGTGCCGGTACTGCTCAGGCTCACGGAAAGCTTCGGCGTCGACCCGGGCTTCTTCTCCGAACGCGACACCACGCGGCTGGTGGCCGACCTGCGGGAGGCGCTGACGGGCGAGATCGCCGAATCCCGGGTGTCCCCGTCCGACCTTGCGGATCTGGCCTCGCGGATGCCCGCGGTCGCGCAGGTCCTGTTGGACCTCGGCCGCCGCAACCAGCTTCTGTCCGAGCGCCTCGCGGCAGCCGCTGACGGCCGGGACACGGCCCATGAGGGGCCACGCACACCCCACGAAGAGATCCGGGACTTCTTCTACCACCGCCAGAACTATCTCCACGCCACCGACCTCGCGGCCGAGCGCCTGGCCGAGGAGATCGGCATCCACCCCGGCGACGTCGTACGGGCCCTCACGTCACGTCTGGCCGATGTCCACGGCGTCCGTCTCACCGCGGAAAGCGGTGACCACCTGCACCACTACGACGAGACGACCCGCACCCTCCACCTGTCCGCCGGTCTGCGTCCCGGACAGCGCGCCTTCCGCATGGCCACCCAACTCGCCCTGCTCGAGTACGGCGACGAACTCGACCGCCAAGCGGCCGAGGACTTCCCCATCGGCACGCCCACCCACGCCCTGGCCCGCATCGGCATCGCCAATTACTTCGCCGCCGCGCTGATCCTCCCGTACCGGGCATTTCATGCGGCGGCCGAAGAGGTGCGCTACGACATCGAGCGCCTCACCGACCGCTTCGGGCTCGGCTACGAGACGGTCTGCCACCGCCTGAGCACCCTCCAGCGACCGCGCCTGCGCGGTGTGCCGTTCTCCTTCGTCCGGGTCGACCGCGCCGGGAACATGTCCAAAAGGCAGTCCGCGACCGGCTTCCACTTCTCCCGGGCCGGCGGCACCTGCCCGCTCTGGAACGTCTACGAAGCGTTCGCCGCACCCGGCCGCATCCACGTCCAGGCCGCTGAAATGCCCGACGGGCAACGCTACTTGTGGACCGCCCGGGCCGTCACGCGCCACCGGGGCGGATGGGGCCAGCCGGGCAAGACCTTCGCCATCGGCCTCGGCTGCGAGATCCGCCACGCCCACCGGCTCGTCTACTCCGACGGGCTCGACCTCGACAGCCCCTCCGTCGCCACGCCCATCGGCATGGGCTGCCGTGTCTGCGAACGGCTCGACTGCCCCCAGCGCGCCGCGCCGCCTCTTGGCCAACCACTGAGGATCGACAAGAACAGCAGCACCTTCGTCCCCTATCCGGTGCGGGCTGCCACGCCGTGACGGTGGGCTGATCGCGGGTGTACCCGGCCTGCTGGAGCCGGTCCCGACCCTCGATTGGTTCTCTCCAGTGCAGTTCGCCGGCTACAAGGTGATCCAGGGGAGTGCGGTCGTCATCCGCGGTTGGCGGTGCTGTGCTCTGAGCGCGGAGGTCGGTGACCGCAACGCCGGAGCGGCAGCGGACAGGGCGGCTTGCTCATCCGCGGAGAGCGTCGCCGGTGAGTCCTGAGGTTGCCTCCCTGCCCCTGCTGCGCTTCAGCGCCATCCATCCAGGGAGACGTCGGGGCCGTCACCGAGGTAGCGCCGTAGCGCGCTGGAGGTGGTGTCCACGAAGGCAGCCGGGATGGCGCCTGCGTCAACCCAACGGACCTGGGAGTGCTTGCGGGGTTCACGGTTCTCGGGTTCGCCGGTCCATTCGTGGGCGGCGAAGACGACCGTGAGGAAGCCGTTGGGTGCCTCGACGCCCCAGGCGCCGTGGATGACGTGGGCGACCTTCAGCGACTCGGGCTTCACGGTGAGGCCCGTCTCCTCGTAGAGCTCGCGGACTGCGGTTTCGGTGATGGGCTCGCCCGGCTCACTCTTGCCGACCGGCAGGTCCCACATCCCTTGGGCGAACTTGGCGTTCTCGCTGCGCTGGAGAAGCACGACGCGGTTGGTTGCCTTGTCGTGGACGATTACGGCCGCGACCAGCAGGGTCATCGATTCGAGCGCCGGCGTGAGGGCTTGGGAGCGGTCGTCGGTCTGCTGGGCCACGGTGTTCCCTTCGGCGGACGGGTTGTTGGGCATGTTAGGCGAGGGCCTCGCGGGCGCGACGGGCTAGATCGGCGGCGCCCGGGACGCGTCGGCGCTGGTAGATCGCGAGGGTGGAGCGGATCGAGGTGATGGCCTTGCGGGTTCGGTCAGAGGTCATGCCCTCCATGAGCACCAGTGCTTGGGTCCAGGCGGCTACGGCTTCGTCGGCGCGGGCTTGGGCCGCAAGGCTGTCGCCGAGGTCAGCGTGCGTGAGGGCGTGGACGCGCTTGTACTTCTCCGGGTCCCAACGGGTGAGCGCGACGCGGTGCTGCTGTTCGGTGCCGACGTGGTCGGCGAGGTCGGTCAGGGTGCGGGCGGTGTGGCTGGCCACGGTGCCGGCTGCGGGGCCGCCGACGCGGGAGAAAGTGGGCTGGGGCCCGTCCTCGCGTAGGAGGGCATCTTCGGCGGCGAGGAGGGCACGTGCGGCAGATGGGTTCTCACCGACGGCGGCGTAAGCGCGGGCGTGGGTGATGTGAAGGAGGGCTTCGGTCTGTCCGTCGACATGGCCGAGGCCGCGGGTGAGGGCGCCTTCGACGAGGTCGACGCAGTGATGGGGGTGTTTGAGGCTGAGGGCCTGGTGGGCGAGGGCGCGCATCATCCAGGCAGCGTGGCCGTGGGTGTCAGCTTCGCAGGCGAGCTGGTAGCCGACCTGGTAGTAGCGCTGGGCGGCGCCTTCGTGGCCGAGGTCGTGGTGTTTCCAGCCTGCGAGGTAGGCGAGTTCGGCGACTGCGCCGAAGGCGGCTCGGCGTGAGGGTTCAGAAGGGAACCGTCCGCGGAGCATGGGGGCTGCGGTGTCGGCGAGGTAGGCGGTGACCGTGGTCAGGCCGTGCCCGCCGCCGAGGAGTTCGTCGGCGGCGCTGAAGGCTGCCGTGATCTGCCGGACTACGTCGATGTCGTCGCTGCCGACGAGGGATCGGGCGGTGCGCGCGCGGAGCATACGGGAGGTGGCTTCGTGGTCGTGCAGGAGCGGCATGGCTACGCCGGCCGTGGTGAAGGCGGCGATGGCCAGGAAACGGCGGCGTTCGACGTCCGCGCGGCCGAGGTCCGTGACCGTGGCGACGGGGTCGGCGTCCGGTGACGACTCCGCGTCGGGTGAGTGGAGACCAAGCTCGGTCCGGGTGACGACGCGGCCCAGCCGCCGGGAGAGGGCTTCGGCGAGGTACTGGCTCGTTTGGCCGGACGGGGCTCGGGTGCCGTTCGCCCAGTGGGAGATGGCGGACTTGTTGGTCTGGAGCAGGTCGCCGTTCTCGGCGGCGATGCGACGCACGTCCTTGGCGAGTGCCTCGTACGTGCACTTGGCGGTACTGATCGTGTCGCGCAGACGGGAGTTGGGGTTGTTCGGCGCTGGCACGATCTCCTCCGCTCCGGAGCTGTAAACCGCGTATACCGCTTGGCGTCGGTCACACCGTACCCACTCTGTGTAATGGGCGGTTCACTTGTCGACAGCCGCCCACTCTTGGGCCGGGCGGCCCCCAAGTCCCGTACGCCCTACCGGGCTCGGGCATTCCTATGTCCCGGTCCGGACGATCAGAGACGGAGAAACGGTGACCACCATCGACACCGCGACCATTACGGTCGAGCTGCCCGACGCCTTCGACGCGCGCTGGAGCCGGCTGTCCGGCATCCATGTGGAAGGCCGGCGCATCACCATCGATCCGGCCGAGTACTTCTTCCGCTTCGAGTCCAACACCTGGCTCGTCGCCGACTGGGAGCTGGTCAAGGCCCAGCTCCTCGAAGTGGACGAGACGACCGAGAGCGCGGTCGAGCAGCTCGCGCTCGACTTCATCAAGAACCACGGCGAGTCCACGTCGGATACCGCCCGCGTACTGGCGACGGCTTACGAGGTCTACTCGTATCTCTTCCGCGACGAGCACCTGGCCGGCCTCGGCCTCCCGCAGATCACCGCCGACCATCTGCGCATGCTGCGCGAGGCCGCCACTCTGATGGCGCTCAACAAGGTCGAGCTGGACGGGCACATCTCCAATGTCGGCCCGTGCTGGTTCTTCCCCGCCGCCACCTTCGACCTGGACGACGAGATGGGCGGAATGCTGGACGAGGTCTACCACGGCGGCTGGTTCAACGAGCACCGCCGGATCGCGTCCATCAAGGCTCACGCCGCGCTCGGCGGCAGGCTCGTGCACGGCTGCCAGTCCGTGCCGGACCAAACCGGCGGGGTCGTCGCGCCCTACGGTGCCTCGATGGCCAACTTCCGTGACGACCTCGTCGAGTTCAAGGCGGGGTGGATCGAACAGGTCTACGCCCAACGCGTGACCACGGCCGAGTAACCCCAACCCGAGTACGGCCCCGGGGCGGGTTGACCCGCTCACCTGTCCCGGAGCCCACCAGCCCCTGGAGACCCCATGGACCAGAGCCTGACAGCCGCTCTGCTGGACGACCTGTGCACCCTCGTCGGCAAGCCCCTCCCCGAACGTGCCGAGATCCGCGTCTGGGGCATGTCCGGCGTCGAACGCGTCACCTTCCCCGACGGCACCACGGCCGTCTTCAAGTACGCCAAGGAGCCGTTCGACCGCGAGGCCCAGGCCCTACGGGTGGCCCACCAGCAGGGGCTGCCGGTCCCCGCACTCCACGCCACTGCCATGCAGGACAAGTGGCTCGGGATGCTCATGGACGACCTCGGCACCCCCGTACGGGATGCAGACGACCTCGACGGCGTCGCCGCCGCCGTGATGCTCCACGCCGCCCGCCCGGCAGGCGGCCTGCCCCTCCTCGACAGCGCGGGCCTCGCGGCCCTGCCCGAACGCGCCCTCGATCACCTCCAGCGGCTGCGGAAGGTCGACCGGTGGACGGACTGCGACGACATCGAGACCGCTCTGGGGAAGATCTCCGCTGCGGCCGGGGCCCGCGTACACCGGGCGACACTCGAACCGTTCGGCTGGATCCACTCCGAGTTCCACCCCACGAGCGTCCACATCGGGGAGAACGGCTGGCACCTCCTCGACTTCGCACGCGCCTTCACCGGTCCCGGACTGATCGACCTCGCCTCCTACCACGGCACCACCGACGCACTGAGCCCCCTGCGGCTGCGGGTGTTCCTGGAGCAGTACGTCACCGCAGGCGGCCACGAGGACGCCCTCGCCGTTCGGGGCGGCCTGGCTGCCGAGGCGTGGGCCCTGGGCTGGCACCGCATGTGGGCGGTGGAGTGGTTCATGGAGCAGTCCATCCGATGGATCAACGACCCCGCCAAGGACCTCGCCTACATCCCCGTCGTCCGCCGGCACCTGAACGACGTGGTCCAGCTCTTGGAGGTCTAGGTGCTCGCCCAGGTCCCCTGGTACGCCCACGCCGCCCAACGCATAGCCGCTTCCCCGGCCCACGCGCTCACCGCACCGGCCCGGATGGAATGGAGCACCCACCCGGGCCTCGGTCCCGGCGCCGAGATCTTTGGCCCGGACCTGCGCCGCAAGCGCATCCTGGAACTGGGCTGCGGTCCCGGTCAGAACGTGGCTCACCTCGCCAAGCACCACCAGGCCCGCGTCACTGGCGTGGACTTGGTCGGGCTCCAGATTCGCCGTGCCCGCTCCCACTACGGACATATCGACGGCGCCGGGTTCGCCGCCGGCCACGCACTGCGCCACCTGCAGGCCACCGGTCAGACTTTCGACGCGATCTACTCCGTCTTCGGCGCCATCGGCCTCGTCGCCCCCGAGCTCCTGCTCGCCGCCATTTCCCGCCGCCTGATGCCGGGCGGTGTCCTGGTCTTCTCCGTCCCCCACCCGGCACGGGCTGGAAGACGCCCATCCGCTGACGACCGTCCGCGCGAGGACTACGTCACCATGCCCGACCACACCCGACTGCCCATCGCCCGATGGGAGTTCGATGCCCACCGCTGGGGCTCCCACCTCGCGCGGACCGGCCTGCGCATCACCTCTGCCCTGGAACTCCGCCACCCGCGCCGCGACCCGTGGCCGACCACCCTCCTGATCGTCGCCCGCACACGCTGACCCCGGAGGCGCTGATGCCCCTGCCGTACCTGCTGCTGGACATCGACGGCGTCCTCATTCCGTTCCCGGCTACCGACGGCAGCACCCCGCCCACCCACGTCCGCCACACTGTCCTGCCCACTGGCCGGCACCCCGACGACCCCGTCCCCGTCTGGCTCGACCCCAACCACGGCGGCATCCTCACCTCTCTGCTGACCAGCGGCCTCCTCACCCCGTGTGGTGCACCAGCTGGCGCAAGGATGCAACCACGATCATCGGGCCCTTGCTCGGCCTCCCCGACTTCCCCTACCTCGATCTACCCCGCGCCCAGATCACCACCAGCCACCCCAACGGCTACCTCTGGAAACGCGACCACGTCGACCCCTGGCTCGGCAGAGCCCCCGCCGTCTGGATCGATGACGACTTCACCGCCCTCGACCACTCCTGGGCCGACAAGCGCACCGCCTGCGGCCATCCGACGTTGCTCGTGCAGCCCGACCCGTACACCGGCCTCCAACCGGACCATCTCGATGGCGTACGTGACTGGGTCACGACCCAAGTTGAAGGCTGGGGGTTGGCGCGGTCGAGTTCTACCGAGAATGGCTGGCGAGCAGGTCGGAAGGGACTCGGTGGTGGCCCTGCGGGCTTCCTCGGTGACTGAGTAGTAGAGATCGCGCGCGCCGATTCTGCCCAGTGGGCCCAGAAAGGCCCATTACGCGGCGTTCGCCGGAGCTAGGTCGATCAAGAGTGTGGGCCTGCCGCCTACAGCCAGTCCCGCCGCTTGAAGATGAAGTACAGGCTCGTGCAGACAACCGCCATCAGCCCGATCGCGAACGGGTACCCGAACGCCCAGTCCAGCTCCGGCATCGCGTTGAAGTTCATGCCGTAGATCGTTCCCACCAACGTGGGGGCGAACAGGATCGCCGCCCAGGACGAGATCTTCTTGATCTCCTCGTTCTGCTCGAAGCCCGCCTCCGCCAGCGCCCGCATCTCGGCGTTCTGCTGCTGCGTCACCAGCGTCGCGTTCACTGTCAGGATGTCCGCGAGCGCCTGGCGGAAGCCGTCCACGCGTTCGCTGGTGTGGGTGACGTGGTCGGCCACGTCCCGCAGGTAGCGCTGGAGTTCCTCGTGCGTGCCGTACTTCGCGAAGCCCGCCATCAGCGCATGCAGCATCGCGACGAGGGGGCGGGTGGCCCGCTGGAACTCGACCATTTCGCGGGCCAGTTCGTAGATACGGCGGGAGACGGCAGGGTCGCCGCCGAAGACCTGGGTCTCGATCTCGTCGATGTCGTTCTGCACGCCGGCGACCACGGGGGCGTAACCGTCGACGACCGCGTCCAGGATCGCGTAGAGCACCGCCTCCGGGCCCAGCGCGAGAAGCTCGGGGGTCTCCTCCATCCGGTGGCGCACCGCGGACAGATCAGGGGCGGCGCCATGGCGGACCGTGATCAGGAAGTCCTTGCCGACGAAGACGTGCAGCTCGCCGAAGTCGACCTCTTCCTGCGCGTCGAGATAGCGGGCGGCGCGCAGGACGACGAACAACGTGTCGCCGTAGCGCTCCAGCTTGGGGCGCTGATGGGCCTCCAGGGCATCCTCGACGGCCAGTTCGTGGAGATCGAACTCGGCCGCCAGCGAGTGCAGTTCGTCCTCCGTCGGGCGGTGCAGGCCGATCCAGGCCATGCCGTCGGGGTACTCGCGCAGCTGACGGAACGTCTCGGCCAGCGAGTCCGGATTGGCGACCCGGCGTCCCTCGCGGTAGAGCACCGCCTGCACCACACTGCCCTGGTCCTTGATCACGGGCGGAGGAGGCGGCTGGGGCGCGGCGGAGCCGGGCGTGGCCGGAGGCGGGGCGGGGCGCCGGTGCCACTGGGGGCGCCGGGGTGACCGTGCCATCGCGGATCTCGCCTCCCGCCTCGTACGTCTGCGTCTGCCCCGTGGGCTCACAGGGCTCGGAGCAGGATATCCAGGTCCGGTACCCCATCACCGATCATCGCGGACAGAAGCTGTCCGCAAGGCTGGGTAGCGTACGGAGCATGGCGACGAAGACGAGGAAGACCATGTACCCCGTGCTCGGCACCCGCGCACTCAACCGCGCGACGCTGGCGCGCCAGTTGCTGCTGCGACGGGCCACCCGCTCCGAGATGACCGTCGACGGGGCGGTGGAACATCTCGTCGGACTCCAGGCGCAGAACGTCAAGCCGCCCTACTACGCCCTCGCCGCACGGCTCGCGGACTTCGACCCCGAGGAGCTGTCGGCCTCCATGGCCGAACGCCGGGTCGCCCGCATGGTGACGATGCGCTCCACGATCCACACGCACACCGCCGACGACTGCATGACACTGCGGCCCCTGGTGCAGGCCGCGCGGGACAGGGAGCTCGGGCAGTTCCGCACCGGTCTGGCCGGGGTGGACCTCGCAAGGCTCACCGCCGTGGTGCGCGAACTCGTCGAGGAGGAACCGCAGACCATGAAGCAGTTGCGGGAGGCGCTGCTCGCGCACTGGCCGGACGCCGACCCCCTGGCACTGACCGTCGCTGCGCGCTGCACCCTGCCTCTTGTGCAGGTCACGCCGCGCGGACTGTGGGGGAGGAGCGGGCAGGTCACGCTGACGACGGCCGAGAAGTGGTTCGGCAGGGAGCCCGAGCCGGTGCCGGCCGCAGACGGCACCGTGCTCCGCTATCTCGCGGCGTTCGGGCCCGCGTCGGTCAAGGACATGCAGACCTGGTGCGGACTGACCCGGATGCGGGAGGTGTTCGAACGGCTGCGGCCCCGGCTGGTCGTGTTCCAGGACGACCACGGCACCGAGCTCTTCGACCTGCCGGACGCTCCGCGCCCCGACGCGAACACCCCCGCCCCGCCCCGTTTCCTTCCGGAGTTCGACAATCTGCTGCTCTCCCACGCGGACCGCAGCCGCGTCGTGAGCGCGGAGCACAAGGCGCTCACCTGGCGGGGCAACCAGGCGTACAGCACGTTCCTCGTCGACGGTTTCCTGGCGGGGATCTGGCGGCTGGAGGAGACGAAGGAGGCGGTGACGGTGACCATCCAGCCCTTCGGCTCGCTGACGCGCGTGCAGCGCGAGGAGCTCACCGCGGAGGCAGCACACATGCTGGGTGTGCTGTCGTCCGCATCCACGCACGACATCCGGTTCGCGGCCGTACGTGGGGACTAGCGGTCGTTCCCGCAGGGGCGGGGCCCGCTGTGCCGCCGGTCGGGGCCCGCCCGCAGCCTCACGGCAGCAACCCCGCGCGGCGCGCCGCCACGCTCACGGCAGCAACCCCGCGCGGCGCGCCGCCACCACCGACTCCCACCGTGTGCGCGTGCCCAGTTTGCGCATCGCCGAGCGGAGATAGGACTTCACCGTCTCGGGCCGCAGGCCGAGACGGTTCGCCGCCGCGGTGTTCGTCGCACCCGCGGCCACGCAGCTCAGCACGTCCAGTTCGCGCGGCGCGAGCGACACCCCGAGGGTCCGCGCCCCGTCGGACCCCGGCGATGCCGCCGCCAGAGAGCCGCACACCGCGAGCAGTTCCTCGCGCAGCGCCCGGTCCGCGATCCGCGGCGCCAGCGCGCGCAGCGCGCCGTGCGCCTCGCGCACCGTCTCCCAGGCTCCCGCCCCGCCTTCCGCGGGCTCCCGCGCCGCCGCGAGCAGGAGCCGCGCCTCGTCCCGTACGACGAGGGCCTGCTCCACGTCGCGTGCCGCGGCAACGGCCGCGTCGAACACCCGGTCCCCGAGAGTCAGCGGCTGGCGCAGCGCGCCGTACACGACCCCGCGCACCGCGCGGCGCACGACGACGGGAACGGCGACCACGGACCGCAGCCCCTCAGCCGCCACCGCCGCGTCGTACTCGTGACTGATGTGCCGCGCCGACGGATAGTCCGTCACCGCACACGGCCGCAACAGCGCCATCGACTTCCCGCCCAGGCCGTTGCCGCTACGGATCGCCAGCCCGCGCAGCGCACCCGTCGCGGCCCCGGTCAGCTCAGCGATGCGCAGCTGCGGGGCGGAGCCCTGAAGCAGTCCGCCGAACGCGACAGGCAGCCCGGTGGCCCGCCGCAGCCCCAGCAGCGCAGCCCGCATCTCGACCGCTTCGTCGGATCCGCTCACGCGTTGTGCCTCCAGCCGGTACCCCCGTACGGGGACGACACCCCCGTACGGGGGTAGTGATGCCTGGGTCACCGATTACACGATGTCCGTGGCCGGTCCCGCAATGAGGAGGAGACATGACGTCTGGCAGCGTGACGGAGAGGTTCCGGGCCGCCCGGGACTTTCTGCTGCAGCACCGGGAGGACTACGCGGGAGCCCGCGAGGGCTTCGGCTGGCCTCGGTTCGAGCACTTCAACTGGGCGCTCGACTGGTTCGACGTCATCGCCGAGGACAACGACCGGACCGCGCTGCGCATCGTCGAGGAGGAGGGTCCGGGCGCCACCGTCTCCTTCGCCGCGATGTCCGCGCGCTCGAACCGTGCCGCGAACTGGCTGCGTGCCCAAGGCGTGCGTGCCGGTGACCGCATCCTTGTCATGCTGGGCAACCAGACCGAGCTGTGGGAGACGGCGCTCGCCGCGATGAAGCTGCGCGCCGTGATGATCCCGGCGACCCCGCTGCTCGGCGCGGCCGATCTGCGCGACCGCATCGACCGCGGCCGGGTGCGCCATGTGATCGTGCGCGGCGAGGACACCACCAAGTTCGACGAGGTGCCCGGCGACTACACCCGGATCGTCGTCGGCGGCGACGCGCCCGGCTGGCTGGCGTACGAGGAGGCGGACGCGAGCCCGGAGTCGTTCGCGCCCGACGGGCCCACCCGCGCCGACGACCCGCTGATGCTCTACTTCACCTCCGGCACCACCGCCCGGCCCAAGCTCGTCGAGCACACCCATGTCTCCTACCCGGTGGGCCACTTGGCGACGATGTACTGGATCGGCCTGCGACCGGGCGACGTCCATCTGAACATCTCCTCGCCGGGCTGGGCCAAGCACGCATGGTCCAATCTGTTCGCCCCGTGGAACGCCGAGGCGACCGTCTTCATCCACAACTACACGCGCTTCGACGCGAGCCGGCTGATGGCAGAGATGGACCGGGAAGGGGTGACCAGCTTCTGCGCGCCGCCGACCGTGTGGCGGATGCTGATCCAGGCGGACCTGAGCCGGCTGCAGCGCGTGCCGCGCGAGGTCGTCGCCGCCGGTGAACCGCTCAACCCCGAGGTGATCGAGACCGTACGGCGCGAGTGGGGCGTCACCATCCGCGACGGGTTCGGCCAGACGGAGACGGCCGTGCAGGTCTCCAACAGCCCCGGCCAGCTGCTGAAGGCCGGCTCGATGGGCCGGCCGAGCCCCGGC
The DNA here is from genome assembly GCF_056436245.1 of Streptomyces sp. NPDC043812. Lineage (NCBI taxonomy): Bacteria > Bacillati > Actinomycetota > Actinomycetes > Kitasatosporales > Streptomycetaceae > Streptomyces > Streptomyces sp. NPDC043812. The sequence goes on along the minus strand of NZ_JBWKCY010000011.1, from coordinate 173,215 downwards.
TACACCGTCGAACTGCTGGACCCGGTCACCGGTGAGCCCGGCGCCGTCGAGGGGGAGATCGCCCTCGATCTGTCCTCCCGGCCGGTCGGCCTGATGACCGGCTACCACGGCGACGAGGAACGCACGGCCGAGGCCATGGCAGGCGGCTACTACCGCACAGGTGACATCGGCTCCCGTGACGCCGACGGCTACATCACCTATGTGGGCCGGTCCGACGACGTGTTCAAGGCGTCCGACTACAAGATCAGCCCCTTCGAGCTGGAGAGTGCGCTGCTGGAGCACGAGGCGGTGGCGGAGGCCGCGGTGGTCCCGGCCCCGGACCCGGTGCGTCTCGCCGTTCCGAAGGCGTACGTCGTGCTCGCCGAGGGCTGGGAGCCCGGCCCCGACACCGCGAAGCTGCTCTTCGAGCACTCCCGCGCCGTGCTGGCGCCGTACAAGCGCATCCGCCGACTGGAGTTCGCCGATCTGCCGAAGACGGTGTCGGGGAAGATCCGCCGGATCGAGCTGCGCGAGCGGACGGCCGAGGGCTCGACCGCCGAGTACAGCGAGGGAGACCTGCGATGACCCTTTCGTACGCGCACGGCACCGGCGCCACCGAGCTGCTCGGCGACACCATCGGCCGCAACCTGGACCGGGCGATCCGCGCCTGGCCGGAACGCGAGGCGCTGGTGGACGTGGCGGGCGGCACCCGCTGGACGTATGCCGAATTCGGCGCGGCCGTCGACCAGTTGGCGCGCGGACTGCTCGGGTCGGGTGTGGCCAAGGGTGACCGGGTCGGCATCTGGGCGGTCAACTGCCCGGAGTGGGTGCTGATCCAGTACGCGACCGCGCGGATCGGCGCGATCATGGTGAACATCAACCCGGCCTACCGGGCCCATGAGCTGGAGTACGTACTGCAGCAGGCCGGGATCTCGGTCCTCGTCGCCTCGCAGACGCACAAGACCAGCGACTACCGGGCCATGGTCGACGCGGTGCGCCCCGCCTGCCCGCAACTGCGGGCCGTGCACTACATCGAGGACGGCTCGTGGGACCTGCTGCTCGATGCCGCGGCGACCGTGACCGGGGAACAAGTGGCGCAGCGTGAGGCGGAGTTGTCGTGCGACGACCCCGTCAACATCCAGTACACGTCGGGGACGACGGGCTTCCCGAAGGGCGCCACGCTCTCCCACCACAACATCCTCAACAACGGCTACTTCGTGGGCGAGCTGATCGCCTACACCGAACAGGACCGTGTCTGCATCCCCGTGCCGTTCTACCACTGCTTCGGCATGGTGATGGGCAATCTTGCGGCCACCTCGCACGGCGCCTGCATGGTGATCCCGGCGCCCTCCTTCGACCCGGCGGCCACGCTGCGCGCCGTCGAACAGGAGCGCTGCACCTCGTTGTACGGGGTGCCGACGATGTTCATCGCGGAGCTGAACCTCCCCGACTTCGCCTCCTACGACCTGTCGACCCTGCGCACCGGCATCATGGCCGGCTCGCCGTGTCCGGTGGAGGTGATGAAGCGGGTCGTCGCAGAGATGAACATGGCGGAGGTGTCCATCTGTTACGGCATGACGGAGACCTCTCCCGTCTCCACGCAGACCCGCCGCGACGACGATCTGGAGCGCCGCACCGGCACGGTCGGCAGGGTCCTTCCGCACATCGAGGTGAAGGTCGTCGACCCGGTCACCGGCGTGACCCTGCCGCGCGGCGAGGCGGGTGAACTGTGCACCCGTGGATACAGCGTGATGCTCGGGTACTGGAACGAGCCGGAGAAGACCGCGGAAGCCATCGACGAGGGGCGCTGGATGCACACGGGAGATCTGGCGGTGCTTCGCGAGGACGGCTATGTGCAGATCGTCGGCCGCATCAAGGACATGATCATCAGGGGTGGCGAGAACGTCTATCCGCGCGAGATCGAGGAATTCCTGTACTCCCACCCCAAGATCGCCGATGTGCAGGTGGTGGGGGTGCCGGACGAGCGGTACGGGGAGGAGATCCTGGCCTGCGTGATCCCTCGTGATCCGCAGGATCCCCCGACCCTCGAGGACATCGCGGAGTTCTGCCGCGAGCAGCTTGCCCACTACAAGGTGCCGCGACGGCTGGAGATCCTGTCGGAGTTCCCCATGACCGTCAGTGGCAAGGTGAAAAAAGTGGAAATCCGGCGTCGTTTCGGTGGTGCAAGGTAACGGTTTGACCAGCGCACATCAATGGCTCTACTTTTTGCCACCGGTCGACACTTCCGGCCGGTGGCCCGCTCCACAAGGACGAGCCCCTGTCAGCGATCCTTTGGGGGGACGCAATGAACTGGTACCTGGATGTACTGAAGAAGTATGCGGTGTTCAGCGGGCGCGCGCGGCGCAAGGAATACTGGATGTTCTTCCTCATCAACCTTGTCATCGCCATCGCGCTGTCGATTGTCGACAGCGTCGCCGGCACCGCCCCGATCATCTACGCCGTGTACGTCGTCGCGACGTTCCTGCCGAACCTGGGTGTGACCATCCGCCGTCTGCACGACACGGACCGGTCCGGCTGGTGGATCCTCATCGGTGCCATCCCGCTGGTGGGCTTCATCATCCTGCTGGTCTTCCTCGCGAGCGAGGGCAAGCCGGGCGAGAACAAGTACGGCGTGAACCCGAAGTTCGTCCAGGCTGTCTGACGAACCGGTAGAGCGGGCTCGTAGCGCCGCGGCCGACAGGACCCCTGTCGGCCGCGGCGCTTTGCCGTGCGGCCCTGACGTACCGAGGCCCTGACGTGCCAGGCCCTACGTGCCAAGGCCCTCACATGCCGCAGGACGCGCCCTCCGTGCCCGAGGACGGCTCGGCGGTGGAGAAGCCCGCCTGCCTCCCACCGTGGCCCAGGAGACCTCCGTCCCGCGCGAAGTGCGGGACGTGCAGCGTCAGTGCCGGATCGCCGTACAGCGCCACCGACATCAGCACCTGCGGGACCGCGGCACTGCCCCGAAGCGCCCGGGCCGGCATCGGGTGGGCGGCGCGCAGTCGCTCCAGCAGGTGCCGTGCCGCGCGGGTCCGCCGCGGTACGCACCACAGGGCCGCCGCCGCGGCCACGGGCACGGCCGAGACCGCCACCTGGACGGGGGTGTTGGGTGCGGTCATCGGCGTGACCAGCAGGCCCGTCACCACGGTGACCGGCACGGCGCACAGCAGAAGTCGTGCCGCGCGCCACCGCGCGCCGGCCCGCAGCAGCCCCTGTGCCGCGCACCCTTCGCGCAGCGCGTCGAGCGCCCGCTGCACGCGCGGCACCGTCACGAGCACGCGTACGCCCTGCGGTCTGCGCAACGAGGTGTGCACGGCCAGCTGCAGGGGATCGCGGACCGCAGCGGCCCAGCCGTCGGTCCGGACCGTCCCCTGCCTGCCGTTGGTGACGACACCCCGCTGCTGCAGCGCGACGAGGGCCACGGTCACCGCCGCGCGGCGTCCGCCGCGGAGCAGTCCGACGGACTGCGGACCCGGAGTGTCCCCGGCGGCGCCGGCGGCCACGGACGCCCGCAGGAGCAGCGCCGCGCCCGCGAGCAGCGAGCACGCCGCTCCGATGAACCACCACATGTGAACGGGCATCACGCCCACCTCCCCCGAGAGGCCGTGTCTGCGGCTGTAGGGGATATCTGCCCGCACGGGGCCGGATCCGAAGCCCGAAACGGGCGATTCTGAGCTGTTCTTGAGCTTCGGTGGGATTCCTGACGCTTCCGGTGCATGCGTACTCATGCCGGTCGTACGAAGCGTCCCCGGCCGGTGGCTACTGCCCGGTGGTGATCAACTCGTCCGCGGGGGCGTTCACCGGCTGCGGACAGCCCGTCAGGTCCATGATGAACAGCGGGATCCCCAGCCGGTCGGCGCGCGCCCTGGCGTCGTCCGCGTAGCCCGCGAGGGAGAAGAAGACGCTCTGCGCCGAGACGCTGAGCCCGTTGAGCCACAGGCATTCGATGTCGCGCAGTGCGGCGGGGCGGGTGGACGGGTCGACCTGGGCGACGACTCCGGAGCCGCGCAGGTCTATGCCGGACACCGGTCTCACCTCCGGCTGGACGACGTCCGTGAAGCCCAGCCACTTCAGGTACATCGCGGCCGCCGTGACCGCGTCGCGTCCCGTTCGTATCGTGACCGGCCGGAACGAGGGGCGGGCGGTCATGGCCGTGCGCGGCAGCGGTATGTGCGCGGGGCGGCGATCGTCCCCGGCCAGGGGCTGAGGTCCGGCTGCGGGCGGCGAGGGGATCGCGGCGGCCACCGGCCGCACCGCGATCCGCAGCACCGTGCCGCAGGGGCAGCCGAGCTCCGGCTGCGGCCACTGGTCGCGGCGGGCGCAGGCCGGACAGCGGACGGTCACCCAGTCGTCGGTCCAGGTGCGGTGGGTGATCGGCTCCGGCGGGGCGCCGCGCAGCAGCGGCGGCGCGAGGGGGGCGCCGCAGGCGCACGGGTACACGGGCGGGGCGTACAGGTGGGCGCGTCGGCAGGCCGGGCAGCGCACCGGCACGCTTTCGATCATTGCTGCACCTTCCCCTCGTGGCTGCCGTCCATCGTCCATCAACGGCGGACAGTTGGCGAGGCGCTTCCGGAACTGCGCCGCATGCGCTCCGGCGCCGCCCCCTGCAGGCCCGCTCTCTTGACGCCGGACCGGGGACGTTTTAGATTGCTTCCGTATAGCAGAACTAAACTTCCGTAATACGGAAAAGATACGGACACCGACACGGAATCGGCGCTCCCAGGTGGCGCGACGGAGTCCGATCCCCAAGGCCGGAGCAGGAGCACCCCATGCCTCGTATGACCGCCGCCCGAGCGGCAGTTGAGATCCTCAAGCGTGAAGGCGTCACCCACGCGTTCGGAGTGCCGGGCGCCGCGATCAACCCCTTCTACAAGGCCCTTCAGGCCGGCGGCGGTATCGACCACACCCTCGCCCGCCATGTCGAGGGCGCGTCGCACATGGCCGAGGGCTACACCCGCACCCACCCGGGCAACATCGGTGTCTGCATCGGTACGTCGGGCCCGGCCGGCACCGACATGATCACCGGCCTGTACTCCGCGATCGGCGACTCCATCCCGATCCTGTGCATCACCGGCCAGGCACCGACCAGCGTGATCCACAAAGAGGACTTCCAGGCCGTCGACATCGCCTCGATCGCCAAGCCGGTGACCAAGGCCGCGACGACCGTCCTGGAGGCCGCGCAGGTCCCCGGCGTCTTCCAGCAGGCGTTCCACCTGATGCGCTCCGGCCGCCCCGGCCCGGTCCTCATCGACCTGCCCATCGACGTCCAGCTCACCGAGATCGACTTCGACCCGGAAACGTACGAGCCGCTGCCGGTCTACAAGCCGTCGGCGACCCGCGCCCAGATCAAGAAGGCGATCTCCTTCCTGCTGGAGTCCGAGCGGCCGCTGATCGTCGCAGGCGGCGGCATCATCAACGCCGACGCCTCCGACCTGCTCGTCGAGTTCGCCGAGCTGACCGGCACCCCGGTCATCCCCACGCTGATGGGCTGGGGCACCATCCCGGACGACCACGAGCTCAACGCCGGCATGGTCGGCCTGCAGACCTCGCACCGCTACGGCAACGCGAACTTCCTGGAGTCCGACTTCGTCCTCGGCATCGGCAACCGCTGGGCCAACCGCCACACCGGCTACAAGCTCGACGTCTACACCAAGGGCCGGAAGTTCGTCCACGTCGACATCGAGCCCACCCAGATCGGCAAGATCTTCGCGCCCGACTACGGCATCGCCTCCGACGCCAAGGCCGCGCTGGAGCTCTTCGTCGAGGTCGCGCGCGAGCTCAAGGCCGCGGGCCGGCTGCCCGACCGCTCCGCGTGGGTCGCCTCCACCAACGAGCGCAGGGCGACGCTGCAGCGCCGCACGCACTTCGACAACGTGCCGCTCAAGCCGCAGCGCGTCTACGAGGAGATGAACCGCGCCTTCGGCCCCGAGACGCGCTACGTCACCACCATCGGCCTGTCCCAGATCGCGGGCGCGCAGATGCTGCACGTCTACCGGCCCCGCCACTGGATCAACTGCGGCCAGGCCGGCCCGCTCGGCTGGACCATCCCGGCCGCCCTCGGCGTCGCCAAGGCGGACCCGGAGGCCCAGGTCGTCGCCCTGTCCGGCGACTACGACTTCCAGTTCATGCTGGAGGAACTGGCCGTCGGCGCCCAGCACCGCATCCCGTACGTCCATGTCCTCGTCAACAACTCCTATCTGGGGCTGATCCGTCAGGCCCAGATCGGCCTGGACATCAACTTCCAGGTCAACCTGGAGTTCGAGAACATCAACTCCCCGGAGCTCGGCGTCTACGGTGTCGACCACGTCAAGGTCGTCGAGGGCCTGGGCTGCAAGGCGATCCGCGTCACTGAGCCGGACCAGCTGCTGCCGGCCTTCGAGGAGGCGAAGAAGCTCGCCGCCGAGTACCGCGTCCCGGTCGTGGTCGAGGCGATCCTGGAGCGCGTCACCAACATCTCGATGAGCAAGACCGCGGACATCAGCGATGTCACGGAGTTCGAGGAGATCGCCACGGAGCCGGGCCACGCCCCGACGGCGATCACGCCGCTCAAGGTCTGACCACCGCCGCCCGACGGCCCAGGGCCCGGTCCGCACCCGCGGACCGGGCCCTTCGGCGTGTCTGCTCGCCGCCGTCCTGGAGGTCGGTGCGTACGTCAGGGACGGCCGCCTCGTCCGCTGCCGCGGGATCTTCGGCGCACCTTGAACGAGCGCCGGGCGTGCGGCGGCCGGGTGCTCTAGCGTGACACCGCAGGAGGTGCCGATGGACACGCTGGACGGACTGCCGCTGCTCGCCTTCGCCGATGTGCGAGAGCTCGAAACGTGGCTGGACGAGCATCAAGGGACCGTGGCCGGCGTCTGGCTCAAGCTGGCGAAGAAGGGCTCCGGCGTCCCCTCGCCGACCGCCGCCGAGGCCAACGACGCGGCACTCTGCTTCGGCTGGATCACCGGCCTGCGGCGCTCGTACGACGAGGTGCACTACCTCCAGAAGATCACGCGCCGCCGGCCGCGGAGCACCTGGTCGCAGGTGAACATCAAGAGGGTCGAGGTCCTGACGGCCGAAGGCCGGATGCGGGAGTCCGGTCTCGCGGAGGTGGCGGCCGCCGAGGCGGACGGCCGCTGGGAGGCCGCCTACGCGTCGCAGCGCGACGCCACCGTGCCGGCAGACCTGGCCGCCGCGCTCCAGGCGGACACGGCGGCGGGGAAGACGTTCGAGAGCCTCGGCAGGTCGGAGCAGTACCTCGTGATCCTGAACCTGCTGAAGGCGACGACCCCCAGGACGCGGGCGGCCCGCCTGGAACGGATGATCGCGACGCTGGCGGCCGGCGAGAAGGTGCGCTGAGCCGGACGCCGCGGCCGAACGGGCCGCGGCCGAGGCGGATTCCACCCGGTCCGCCCCGCGGATGTCCCACCAGCGGAGGGCATCGACGGGGGAGGACGTCCATGGCGGGATTCCGGCCGAAGTGGCGGCCGTTGGTGATCGCGGTGCCGCCGGCCGGCGCCGGGCTGTGGCTGTGGACGACGCGGGTGGAGGGCATGGGCGGCCGGGAGGCTGCCACGACCACCGCGGTGGTCATGGCGTGCCTGTGCGCGTTCTCCGTCGCGGAGGACGCGTGGGAGCACTGGCGGGCGCCCCGCCGGGACGGGTGACCTGACCCCGGACGCGGACCAGGACCCGGCCTCTGTGCGAAGGCCGGGCCCTGGTCGTCGAGCGCGGGGTGCGGGACCGTACCGACTCCGCGCTCCGTCTGTGGGGTGGTGACCGCCCGACGGTGCGAGGCTGGCGCGACAGGACGTTCGCGCCGCCGGGCGGGGTCTGGGTTGGGGTCGTCGCCTGGTGGGACGGGCTGGGACCGCGGCGGGGCGATTGGCCTCCCGGCGGCCGTTCTTCAGGTCAGAACGGTCTCCGGGATCCTTCACCACCGCACTGGCATCGCACGGCCACCGCGGTCTCAGCCCCTGCCGTCCGTACCGGCGGCCACCCCTCATCCGGGCCACCGGTACGGACCACGTACCGGGCGCGACGTGTCGTCAGGTCCGGTACGCAGACGGGGGATCAGTCCTCGCGCAGGGCGCGGACCGCCTCCTCCACGCGCTTGCCGTAGTCGGCGTCGGCGGCGTGGAAGTGGGCCAGGTTCTTCTCGATCACGTCGTCGCGGGAGACCTGGGACAGACCGCCGGCGATGTTCGCGACGAGACGGCCCTTCTCCTCTTCCGACATGAGGCGGTACAGCTCGCCCGCCTGGAAGAAGTCGTCGTCCTTCACGTGCGCGGGGGCCGTGTGGGTACCGATCCAGCCCTGGACCGCCAGCGGCGCGGACAGCGCCGCGTCGGTCTGGGCCGGGCCCGCGTACGAGTTGGGCTCGTAGTTCTTGTCGTGGCGTGAGCCGTTGCGCGTGGCCATCAGGCCGTCACGGCCGTAGTTGTCCGCGACGGCGGCCTTCGGCGCGTTCACCGGCAGCTGGGTGTGGTTCACACCCAGGCGGTAGCGGTGCGCGTCGGCGTAGGCGAACAGGCGGCCCTGGAGCATCTTGTCCGGCGAAGGGCCGATGCCCGGAACGAAGTTGTTCGGGGAGAAGGCGGCCTGCTCGACCTCGGCGAAGACGTTGTCCGGGTTGCGGTCGAGGACCAGGCGGCCCACCCGCTGCAGCGGGTAGTCGGCGTGCGGCCACACCTTGGTCAGGTCGAACGGGTTGAAGCGGTAGTCCGCCGCCTCCGCCGCGGGCATGATCTGGACGTACAGGGTCCACGACGGGTTCACACCGCGCTCGATGGCCTGCAGCAGGTCCGTCTGGTGCGAGTTGGCGTCCTTGCCGACCAGCTCGGCGGCCTGCTCGGCCGACAGGGAGCGCACACCCTGGTTGGTCTTGAAGTGGTACTTCACGAAGAAGGCCTCGCCCGCCTCGTTGGTCCACTGGTAGGTGTGCGAGCCGTAGCCGTTCATGTGGCGGTACGAGGCGGGGATGCCGCGGTCGCCCATCAGCCAGGTCACCTGGTGCGTCGCCTCGGGGGCGTGTGCCCAGAAGTCCCAGACGTTGTCCGGCTCCTGCTTGCCCGTGAACGGGTCGCGCTTCTGGGAGTGGATGAAGTCGGGGAACTTGATCGGGTCCTTGATGAAGAACACCGGGGTGTTGTTGCCGACGAGGTCGTAATTGCCCTCCTCGGTGTAGAACTTCAGCGCGAAACCGCGCGGGTCGCGGACCGCGTCCGCGCCGCCGAGCGAGTCCGCCACGGTCGAGAAGCGCAGGAACGTCTCGGTGCGCCTGCCCACCTCGGAGAGGAAGTCGGCCTTGGTGAAGCCGGTGACGTCGTCGGTGACCTCGAAGTACCCGTACGCGCCGGAGCCGCGGGCGTGCACCACCCGCTCCGGGATGCGCTCACGGTTGAAGCGCGCGAGCTTCTCCAGCAGGTGCTGGTCCTGCAGGAGGATGGGGCCACCGACGCCGGCGGTGGCGGAGTTCTGGTTGTCGGCGACGGGGGCGCCGGACTCGGTCGTAAGCACGCGCTTCGACATCGTGACCTTCCGTACGGGAGCTGCACTGGGTGACGGTCCGAGGAGCGTAGATATGCCTCGAGGAAAACGTCAACAGTTTGTTGAAAGTGGAGAGGGGTGTTCCGGCCGGCGCCGACGCCTGGGCGCGACAGGACAGGTGTCAGCGCCGACGCCGGCCGGAGTATGTGGGGTCGACCCGGGAGGGGTCGCAGGCGTCAGACCTGGGAACCCGACAGGCGCTCGACGGAGCGCAGCAGGGCCGAGTGGTCCAGGCCGCCGTCGCCCTGGGCGCGCAGGGAGGCGACCAGCTGGGCGACGACCGAGCCGACGGGGAGCGCGGCACCGACATTGCGGGCGGCGTCGGTGACGATGCCCATGTCCTTGTGGTGCAGGTCGATCCGGAAGCCGGGCTTGAAGTCCCGGTTCAGGAAGTTGTCCTTCTTGCGGGTCAGCACGGTCGAACCGGCCAGTCCGCCGTTGAGGACGTCCAGCGCGGCCTGCAGGTTCACACCCGACTTCTCCAGGAAGACGACGGCCTCGGCGCACGCCTGGATGTTGACCGCCACGATCAGCTGGTTGGCGGCCTTCACCGTCTGGCCGGAGCCGTGCGGGCCGCACAGCACGATGGTCTTGCCGAGTGCGTCGAGAATCGGCTTGGCGGTGTCGAAGTCCGCCTGCTCGCCACCGACCATGATCGAGAGCACGGCCTCGATCGCGCCGGCCTCGCCGCCCGAGACGGGCGCGTCCAGGACACGGATGCCCTTGGCCGCCGCGTTCTTCGCCAGGTCGACCGAGGTCTGCGGGGTGATCGAGGACATGTCGATCAGGAGGGCGCCTTGCTTCGCGTTCTCCAGGATGCCGTCGGCGCCGTAGGAGATGGCCTCGACCTGGGGGGACGCGGGCACCATCGTGATCACGACATCGGCGTCCTGCACCGCTTCTGCGATCGAGGAGGCCGCGGTGCCGCCGGCCGCGGTGAGGCGGTCCAGCTTGTCCTGCTCCAGGGTGAAGCCGGTGACCGAGTAGCCCGCCTTCAGCAGGTTCTCGGACATGGGGGAGCCCATGATGCCGAGACCGATCCAGGCGATCTTGGGGAGGGTGCTCATTGGGGTACCTCTCTGCGGGTTGTGCGTGGTGGGGGCGGATGCCGCGCCGGGTGCCGTGCCCTGAGGGGGCGGGCCTGCGGCCGGGGCCGCGGGGGCGAACTCCGGTGCGGCGCGCGTCAGCGCGCTCCGCGGGCCGAGGCCGGCAGCCAGCCGAACGACTCCGCGGACGGGCGCTCGCCGGCCTTGTACTCCAGGCCGACCCAGCCCTCGTATCCGGCCTTCGTCAGCTCGTCGAGGAGCTGCTCCAGCGGGAGCGAGCCGGTGCCCGGCGCGCCGCGGCCCGGGTTGTCCGCGATCTGGACGTGGCCGGTCCTGTCGGCGTACTGCGCGATGACCTGGCTGACGTCCTCGCCGTTCATCGACAGGTGGTAGATGTCGAGCAGGAACTTGGCATTGCCCAGTCCCGTCGCCGCGTTGACCTTGTCGATGACCTCGATCGCGGCCGGGGCGCTCACCAGCGGGTAGAGCGGTGACTCCGGCTTGTTCAGGGTCTCGACGAGGAGGATCGCGCCGACGCGGTCGGCGGCGCGGGCCGCGAGCACCAGGTTCTCCAGGGCGAGGGTGTCCTGGACCTGCGGGTCGACGCCGTCGACCCGGTTGCCGTAGAGGGCGTTGAGTGCCGTGCAGCCGACCGAGGCGGCGAAGTCGGCGGCCACCTCGATGTTGGCTCGGAAGCGGTCGGACTCCTCGCCGGGCACGGAGAGCGCGCCGCGATCGGGTCCGGGCAGCTGCCCGGCGTAGAAGTTCAGGCCCACCAGCCGGGTGCCGGCCTCGTCGAGCGCCTTCTTGAGGGCGTCGAGTTCCGCCTGGTCGGGCGTGGGGGTCTCGATCCAGGGCCACCACAGCTCGACCGCTCGGAAGCCCGCGGCAGCGGCGGCCGCCGGGCGCTCCAGGAGCGGGAGTTCCGTGAAGAGGATCGAGAGGTTCACATCGAAGCGCTGGTCGCTGTATCCCATGAGGAGTGCGCGCTCCTTCCGTATTGCGGAAGTTTCTTTCTGCTTAATGGAATTCTGTCGAGCGTGGGGGAGAGCTGTCAAGACGCGTCGGCAAAAAAGGCGCCCCCGAGCTGGGACGGCAGCGGCCGCTGAGGGCTTCTGCCGGCCCGGCCCGGGGGCGCGGGAGGGAAGGGGACGGGCCCGTCGGACACGGGCGGGGGAGGGAAGGGGACGGGCCCGTCGGACACGGGCGGGGAGGGGGAACTGTGCCCGTGTCCGACGGGGGTGCGGAGGGCCTAGAGCGCGTCGACGGCACTCACCTTCCAGCCGTCGTCCGTGCGCGACATCGTCATACGCACCCGGTTGAGATCCACCCGCGAACCCGTGACCTGGGTGCTGGTGGTGACCTGGTTGACGAACAGCAGGACCACGACCTCGTCCCGCGACGCCGACACCACCGACGCCGCCGGGGAGCCGCCGCCCGGCGGACGCACCACCGACGCCTCGACCCTGCCGCGGTACTTCTTCGCCGTCGGTGCCACCACGGCCTTCGTCGTCCTGCCGTACTCGTCGCGGAACGCGCCGGTCAGCCGCGCCCGCGCCGCCGCGAAGTCCTTGTCCAGCCTGCGGTGGTCGTACGACAGCACCACCGGGGCCGCGCTGCGTGCCGCCGCCAGTGCCGCGGTCCGGGCCTCCTGTGTGCTCCGGCCCTGTGCGTACTGCCACCCCAGCACGCCGGCCGCCACCAGCGCCGCCGCCACCAGCGCCGCGAGCACCGCGCAGAGCCGGGCGCGCAGCCGGCCCCCGGATCCGCGGCCCGCCGCCCGCTCCTCGGCGGCCAGCACCCGTCCGGCGTGCACCTCCTCGGGCCTGCGCGCCTGCGAGACGTCGTCCGGAGCCTCCACCGGCACCTTCACGAGCGGCACCGCGCGCGCCGCGACGCCCTTGAGGTCCGCGGCCGGAACGCTTCCTCCGGTCCCGACCCGTTCCGTGCGCTTGGCCGCCGCCCGTGCGGCAGCCGCCATCGAGCGGTGCCCCGCCGACGCGGTGCCGCGCCCGCGCGTGGTCGGATTCGCCATGGTCCTGCTCCTCACTGCTGGTGGTACGGGTGGAACCGTGCTGCTGCGGGTCTTCAGCCGACGAACTCGACATTCGAGGTCAGCCAGCGGCCGTCCTCGAGCACCAGGTCCAGCTGCAGCCGGTAGGTGCGTGCCTGGCCCTCGGGCGACGCCTTGTTCGTCACCTTGCTGTCGGCCACAACCAGGACGCGGGCCGAACGCTCGTCCGCCCGCGCGATGCCCGCATCGAGCACCTGGCCCTGCGACACCGACCTGTTCGCGGCGACCAGCTTCGTCAACTCGGTCGTCTGTGCGGCGAACTGCTCCTTGAACTCGCCGGTCGCTCCCTTCAGCACATTGGCGCTGTCGCGCCGATAGTGCCGGTGGTCGAGCGAGGTGAAGTTCAGCGCGGACTGGCGGGCCGCGGCCAGGATGCTCCGGTGCCGCTGCGCCTCGGCGCGCTGCTCGTACACCTGGACGCACAACCAGCCGCTGAGCGCCGTCGTCACGACCGTTGCCGCGACGAGTCCGGCAGGCATCAGGCGGCTGCGCACCGCCCTGCCCACGAACAAACGCACCGGCTCGGGCAGGGGCAGCCGTCCGCGGGCGTCCGCCGCGTCGTCGTCCGTCGCCGGAGCGGCGGGGCCGGCGACGGGTGCCGCATCGTCCGTCGCCGCAGAGATGTCCGCGGTGGCGTCCCCGCTCATGCCATCGGTCCCACGAGCAGCCATTGCCACGAGTCCTTTCCGAACATGGTGCGTTCTCCGCCCGTCGAGCCGATCTCGACGAGCGCTCCGTCCGGCCCCTGGGCCGTACCGGTCTCCGGGTCGTACGGGGAGACGAATCCGGCGTGCCGCGCACCGCCCGAACTCCCCGCCGGGCCGGGCGCGTTCTGCGCGCCCCGCACCGAGGTGTCACTGCCGCGCGGGGCGGTGCAGCGCGCCCCGGTGTTCGCCTGCCGCTCCGAGGTGTCCGAGGGGTCGCGGCGCCGGGTGTCGTAACCCTGACGGCACGGCGGCGGTTCGCCCGCGCCGACGACCAGCCCGAAGTGGGTCGTGCCGTCGCCGGGGATCACCGTGTGGCTGCCGGCCACGACCACCGGGAAGGTGACCAGAGCCTGCTCCACGCCCGGCAGCCGGGCCACGGTCACCTGACCGCCGCTGATCAGATTGCCGAGCAGCACCCGCAGGTGCGTGTCGTTCGCCTTCAGCAGCGCGTTCACCTCCTGCGCGGCCGGTGCGCCGGAGCCGACGAGGCGGCGCAGATCGCCGTCCCGGGCCTTCAGCTCGGCCGTCAGGGAGGCCAGATCGCGGGAGAACGACCTGATGGCCGACCCCTTGTCCGCCTGCGTGCGCAGCACCGTGCGCGAGTCCTCGATCAGCGACACCGTCTCCGGCAGCGACGCGGACGCCGTTTCGACCAGCTGGTTCCCGGAGTCCACCAGACGGCTCAGATGCGGGCCCGTGCCGGCGAACGCCCTGCCGAGCTCGTCGACCGTGATCCGCAGGTCGTCCTTGCCGACCGAGTTCACCAGCCGGTCCAGGCTGCGGATCAGTTCGGTGGTGTGCAGCGGCACCCGGGTGTCCGCGCGGGCGATCGTGCTTCCGTCACGCAGATACGGACCGCCGGTGTCCCGCGGCTGCAGGTCCACGTACTGCTCGCCGACCGCGGACCGGTTCGCGACGACGGCGAGCGTGTCCAGGGGAATGCGCGCTCCGTCCTCGATGTCCAGGGCCACCGACACCCCGTCCGCGCCGGACAGCCGCAGCTCGCCGACCCGGCCCACGGGCACGCCGCGGTAGGTGACCTCGGCGCCGTCGAAAATGCCGCCCGAGTCGGCGAACTCGGCCCGCACGGTGTAGCCGCGGTCGAGCACGGCGTCGACCAGGCCCGTGTAGCGGGCGCCGACGTAGGACACCCCGACGGCGGTGACCGCGGCGAAGGCGAGGAGCTGAACCCTGACAGTGCGTGTGATCACGGCTGCATTCCCTTCAGCATCAGCTCGGCAAGAGCGATGTCGACGCCGGCGGGGAAGCGGCCCGGCGCCCCCGAGCCGTAAGCGGCGTAACTCGTGCCGCACACCGGGGGACAGAGCGGACCGTCGCCGTCCGACGAGGGAGGGTTCGGGGCCGGGAGCAAAGGCGCGGACGTGGGCAGCGGCACCCCGGGGACGTCCGGCAGGTCCGGGACCTCTGGCGGCTCGGGCACCTCCGGGAGGTCGGGGCCGCCCGGCAGGTCCGGATCCGCGGGCCGGTCGTCGAGATTGCCGTAGATGCCCGCCAGGTCCAGATCGGCGGTGATCCTGAGGTTCACGTAGTCGCCCTTGATCGCGTCCGTGGCGTTGCGCGGGAACGGGTAGGTCGTCATCAGCTCCAGCGCGTTCGGCAGATCGCTGCCCGCCTTGTTCAACTGCCGCAGAATGGGCCGCAGATGGCGCAGATTGGCGACCGCGTCGGCCCGTGAGGCGTTGACGACCCGGGTTCCCGTCCTCCCGAGCTCGGACAGTGCGGTGAGCATCCGGGTGAGGTTGCGGCGCTGGTCGGCCAGCACCTTCAATGCGGGCGGCATCGTGTCCACGGCCTGCGCGACGGTCTTCTTCTCCGCGCCGAGCCGCCCCGCCAGCCGGTCGAGAGCCTTGAGCGCGCGAACGATGTCCTTGCGCTGCGCGTCCAGACCGCCGATGAACGTGTCCAGCTCGCCGAGCAGGGACTTCACCCGGTTCTCCCGGCCCTCCAGGGCCTTGTTCAGCTCCACGGTGATCGTCTTCAGCTGGGCCACGCCACCGCCGTTCAGCAGGGCCGACAGGGCGGAGAGCACCTCCTCGATCTCCGGATTGCGCCCGGTGCGGGCCAGCGGGATCCGGTCGCCGTCCGTGAGCCTGCCGCGCGGCGCGCCCTCGGTGGGCGCGGCCAGGGCCACGTACTTCTCGCCGAGCATGCTGGTCTGGCGCAGCTCGGCGATCGCGTTGCCGGGCAGTTTCACCGAGTCCGCGACCCGCAGCCTCACCTGGGCGTGCCAGCCCTTCAGCTCCACCCTCTCGACCGAACCCACCGTGACGTTGTCGACCTTCACCGCCGACTGCGGCACGAGATCGAGCACGTCACGGAACTCGACGGTGACCCGGTAGGCGTGGCCGTCGGCGGCCGCCCCGCCCGGCAGCGTCACGTCGTACAGACCGTTGAACTCGCAGCCGGTGAGCAGCACCGAGCCGACGGCCGTCCACAGCGCCAGGGAACGTCGCCGCGCGCTCATGCCCCCGCCTCCAGGATTCCGCCGAGCGTCCGGTCGGCCGGTGCCGTGCCCGACACGGGCGCGGCATGCGGCAGTTCGGGCAGCGAGTCGAACAGCTTGTCCAGCTCCGCGCAGTCCGGGTTCCTGCCGCCCGCGTCCCCGGTGGTGCGCAGCACAGAGCACAGCAACGCAGCCGGGTCCTGCGGCCCGTCGGGGTTGTTGCGGGTGTCGAGCGTGCCGGAGGACGGGTTGTACGCGTTCTGCAGATTGGACAGACCGGCGGGCGCCACCTCCAGCAGTTCGGCCAGCGCCCTGCGCTGGGTGACGAGTACGCGGGTGACCTTGCTCAGCCCCTTCACATCGGCCGTCAGCGACTTCTTGTTGTCCCGCACGAACGCGGACACGTCGCGGAGCGCGACGCCCAGATGCCGCAGCGCCGCCGCCAGGTCCTTGCGCTCCCCGGCGAGCTGGTCGGCGACCTTGGCGAGGCTGTCGTTGAACGACCGCACGCTCTTGTCGTCGGCCGCGAGTGCCGCCGTGAACACCTGGAGGTTGCGCACGGTGCCGAACGCGTCCTTGCGGCCGTCCGCCAGGGTGGTCACCGCCGACGACAGGTCCTCGACGGTCCGGTGCAGCTGCCCGCCCTGCCCCTGAAGGTTGTCGGCGCTCACCCCCAGCAGACGGGCCAGGGAGCCCTCCTTGTTGGCGCCGCGCGGGCCGAGCGCCTCCGACGTGGTGTGCAGACTGTCGAAGACACGGTCCAGCTCGACCGGCACCGCGGTCCGGCTCTCGGGAATGACCGCGCCCTCGGCGAGCACCGGTCCGCCCCGGTACACGGGCAGCAGCTGCACGTAACGGTCGCTGACGACCGACGAGTTGATGATCGCCGCCCGCGCGTCCGCGGGGATCTTCCGTCCCTCGTCGAACTCCAGGTCCACCCGCACCCGCCTGCCCTCGGGCACGATCTCGGTGACCTCGCCCACGCGGACACCGAGCACCCGCACGTCCGAGCCCGGGTAGATGCCGACCGTGCGGGGGAACCAGGCGGTCACCCGCACCGGTTCCGGGCTCGGCCACAGCATGACGGCCGCCCCTGCGACCAGTGCCAGTGCGAGCACCGACGCCACCAGCCGGGTCCTCGTCCCGCCGGGAAGCCTTCTGATCCTCATCGCGAATCCCCCGTCCTCGGCACCACCGGGGCGGCGACCATGTTCTGGATGTAGCTGTCGAACCAGCGCCCGTTGCCGAGGGTGTTGGTGAACACCCGCACGTAGGGGGCGAGCAGGGCGACGCTGCGGTCGAGGGACGCCTGGTTGCGTTCGAGCATCCGCACCACCTGACCCAGGCCCTTGAGCGCGGGGCCGATCTCCTTCCTGTTGTCCGCGACGAGACCGGACAGCTGGATGCCGAGCGCCGCCGAGCTCTTGAGCAGCGTGTGGATGGCCGCCCTGCGCCGGGAGATCTCCAGGAAGAGCTTGTCGCCGTCCTTGACCAGGGTGGTGAGCTCACCGGAGCGGTCCTTCAGGACCCCGCTCACCGAGCGGGCGTTCTTCAGCAGCTCCCGCAGCTCCTTGTCCCGCGACGCCACCGTCTTCGAGATCTTCGACAGACCCTTGACGGCCGCACGCACCTCGGCGGGTGAGTCCTCGAACGTCGTCGAGATGGTGTCCAGCGCCTTCGCGAGCTGCGCGGTGTCCACCTTCTCGGTGGTCGTCGTCAGATCGCTGAACGCCGCCACGACGTCGTACGCGGGGGTGGTACGCGCCAGTGGTATCTCGCTGCCGGGCCTCAGCTGCCCGGACCCCTTCGGCTGCAGCGCCAGGTACTTGGAGCCCAGAATCGTCTTGACCCGGATGGCCGCGCCGGTCCTGGTGCCGAAACGCGGATCGCCCTTGATCCGGAAGGTGACCTGGACGTGGTCCCCGTCGAGATCCACCTCGTCGACCTTGCCGACCTTCACGCCCGCGATACGCACCTCGTCGCCCGGCTTGAGACCGCCGGCCTCGGAGAACGCCGCGCGGTAGGTCTCGCCGTTGCCGATCAGCGGCAGGCTGTCGGCGTTGAACGCGGCGGTGGCCAGCAGCGCCAGCGTGGTGAGGCCGACGGCGCCGATCACCACGGGATTCTGCTCCCGGAACGGGGTGAGGCGGGGAAACAGCCGTGTCATCCTCCGCACCTCGCCCTCGCCACATGCAGCTCGGGAGTGATGACCTTCTGGGTCTTCGGCAGCACGATCCGGCCGTCGAAGTCGCACAGGTAGAAGTTGAACCAGGAGCCGTACGACGCGGTCCCGGTCAGCTTGTTCAGTTTGCCGGGCAGCCGCTGCAGGACGCCCTCCACGGTTTTCTCGTTGTCGTTCAGCGTGCCTGTCAGTTCCGTGAGTTCGGCCAGGTCGTCGCGCAGCGGCGGACGGGCGTCCGCCAGCAGCCCGGAGGTGGCCTCGGTCAGGGAGCCGATGTTCTCCAGGGACGCGCCGATCGGCTTGCGGTCGGCGGACAGTCCGGAGATCACCCGCTGCAGCTGCTTCAGCAGGCCCGAGAAGCGGGCGCCGCGCTTGTCCAGCGTCCCCAGTACGGTGTTGAGGTTGTCGATCACCGACCCGATCAGCTTGTCCCGGTCGGCGAGCGTCGTCGTCAGCGAAGCCGTGTGGGCGAGCAGGCTGTTCACGGTGCCGCCCTCGCCCTGGAGCGTCCTGACGATCTCCGTCGCCAGCTGGTTGACGTCCTTCGGGCTGAGCGCGGCGAACAGCGGCTTGAAGCCGCCCAGCAGCGCGTTCAGGTCCAGCGCCGGCTGGGTGCGGGCCAGCGGGATCGTCCCGCCCGGCCGCAGCCGGGTGCCGTCCCCCGCGCCCTCGGTGAGGGCGATGTAGCGCTGCCCGACCAGACTCCGGTAGCGGATCGCCGCGCCGGTGCTCGTCAGCAGGGGCCTGTCCTCGGAGACGGTGAACGTCACCTCGGCCAGCGTCTGTTCCTCGACCCTCTCGCCCTTGATCCGGATGTCGGCCACCTCGCCGACCCGGACCCCGGCCACCCGGATGTCGTCGCCCTCCTCCAGGCTCGTCACATCGCTGAACACCGCCCGGTAGGTGTGCTCGGACTTCAGCGAGAAGGTGACGATCGTCCCCGCGAGCAGCGCCGTCGCCGCCACCGTCACCACCGCGAACAGCAGGAACTTCACCAGCGGCGCCGCGGTCGCGGTCGCACCGTGGACCCTCATGCCACGCTCACCGCCGTCCCGCGTGCCATCGGACCGAACAGCAGCGTCGCGACCGGGGGAACCCGGTCGGCCTCCACCCCGAGCACCGGGGCGACCAGCGTGCCGACGGCGCGCTGTTCGGCGGCGGTGGCGGAGACACCGGCAGGTCCGCCGCCCGCCCCCGCCTTCGCGGTGCCGTCGTCGAGGTGGGTGTCGGGAGCGGGAACATGGGGGCCGGGCAGGCCCCTGCAATTCGGGCCCGAGCGCTCTGCATAGCGCGGTTCCTCACCGGGTCGGTAGCCGGGGCGTGGACGGACGATCTCGAGAGTGATCCGCATCTCGCCGCCCCTGAACGCCTCTTCGGACCGCTTCCCCTGCTGGACCAGCCCGTCGAGCAGGCACGGGTACTCGGGGGAGTAGCGGTCGAACAGCGCCAGAGTCGGGCGCGAGACACGGCCGAGCGTGATCAGCCGGTCGCCGTTGTCGTCGAAGAAGCCGCGGGCGGTGCCCGCGACCGTGGCGGTCGAGGTCAGCGAGGCGGCGAGCCGGTCGCGCTGCTCGACCAGGGTGCGGCTGGTGGTCACCGAGTTGCGCAGGATCCGCAACAGGTCCGGAGCCGCGTCCCCGTACACCGTCGCCACGTCGGCGAAGCGGGAGATGTCCTCCTGGAGGGAGGGCATATGGGGGTTGAGCTCGCGCAGATAGCGCTCCAGCCGGGTCAGATTCCCGCCGATCCGGTCACCGCGGCCCTCCAGAGCGGTGTCGAACGCGGACAGCGTGGCGTTCAGTTCCGCCGGCCGGACAGTGCGCAGCAGCGGCAGCAGGTCGTTCATCAGCCGCTGCACCTCCATGCCGACGGTGGTGCGGTCCTGGGTGATGACGTCACCGGCCCGGATGGCACGGCCCGGCGCGCCGCTCGGCGGCACCAGATCGACGAATTTCTCGCCGAACAACGTCTTGGGCAGCAGCCGGGCATGCACCGCGGCCGGGATGCGCGCCACGTGCTCCGGCCGGAGCGCGATGTCCAGCGTCGCCTTCGAGCCGTCCGCCCGCACCGCGCGGACCTCGCCGACCAGCAGCCCGCGCAGTTTTACGTCCGCCCGCGGATCGAGCTGGTTGCCCAGCTCGTCGGCCTCCAGCGTGATCCGCACCACCGGGGTGAAGACCTGCTGGTACACGGCGACGGACAGGCCCAGCAGCAGCGCGATGACCGCGAGGAAGACGATCCCGTACAGCCGGAGCCGACCCGCGCGCCCGGCACTTGCTCCTCCTGTGACAACCACCGCGCTACCCCGCTATCCGTACGGTCGTGTTGGCGCCCCAGATCGCGAGACTGAGGAAGAAGTCGAGAATGTTGATCGCCACGATCGAGGTGCGCACCGCACGTCCCACGGCGACACCGACCCCGGCGGGACCGCCGCTCGCGTAGTAGCCGTAGTAGCAGTGCACCAGAATGATCACGACGGCGAAGACGATCACCTTGCCGAAGGACCACAGCACGTCGACCGGCGGCAGATACTGCGCGAAGTAGTGGTCGTACGTGCCGGCCGACTGCCCGTAGTAGCCGGTGGTGATCGTGCGGGCTGCGAAGTACGAGGACAGCAGCCCGACCACGTACAGCGGGATCACCGCCACGAACCCGGCGATCATCCGTGTCGTCACCAGGAACGGCAGCGACGGGACGCCCATCACCTCCAGCGCGTCGGTCTCCTCGCTGATCCGCATCGCGCCCAGCTGCGCGGTGAACCCGGCGCCGACCGTCGCGGACAGCGCGAGCCCCGCCACCAGGGGCGCGATCTCACGGGTGTTGAAGTACGCCGAGAGGAACGCGACGAAGTTCGACGTGCCGAGCTGGTTCAGCGCCGCGTAGCCCTGCAGGCCCACCTCGGTACCTGTGAAGAACGACAGGAACGCGATCACCCCGACGGTTCCACCGACGACGGCAAGCGCACCCCGCCCGAAGCTCACCTCCGCCAGCAGGCGCAGGGTCTCCTTCTTGTAGCGCCGCAGGGTGCGCCCGGTCCATGCGAGGGACCGACCGTAGAACGACAGCTGGGTGCCGAGCTCCTCGAGCCGGTCCAGCAGCAGACGGTTCATCAGCGCCATGACTCAGCCCCTCTGCGGAACGATCTGGAAGTACACCGCGGTCAGGACGAAGTTCGTGACGAACAGCAGCATGAACGTGATCACCACCGACTGGTTCACCGCATCCCCGACGCCCTTCGGCCCGCCCTTCGCCGTCAGCCCCTTGTACGAGGCGACGATCGCCGCGATCGCCCCGAAGACCAGTGCCTTCAGCTCGGCGGCCCACAGGTCGGAGAGTTGGGCGAGAGTCGTGAAGGAGGCGAGATACGCGCCTGGAGTGCCGTTCTGCAGCACGACGTTGAAGAAGTAGCCGCCGGCGACGCCGACCACCGACACGAGTCCGTTCAGCAGTACCGCGACCAGCATGGTCGCCAGCACCCTGGGCACGACGAGACGGTGGATCGGATCGATGCCGAGCACCTGCATCGCATCGATCTCCTCCCGGATCTTCCGTGCCCCGAGATCCGCGCAGATCGCCGTACCGCCCGCACCCGCGATCAGCAGCGCCGTGACGATCGGCGACGCCTCCCGCAGCACCGCCAGCACCGACGCCGCACCGGAGAACGACTGGGCACCGAGCTGTCGGGTGAGGCTGCCGATCTGCAACGCGATCACCGCACCGAACGGGATCGACACCAGCGCGGTCGGCAGGATCGTCACACTCGCGACGAACCACGCCTGCTGAATGAACTCCCGTGCCTGAAAAGGCCGTTTGGGGATCGTCCGCAGGACGTCCAGGCCCATGGCGAAAAGGCTGCCCGAATGACGCAGGGCACCTGTGGGGGACGGACTCATGCGCTCCCCGTCCTTCCCCGTACGGCCGCCCGCACCTGGCGCAGCGCCTCGCGCTCGGCGATCGCCTCCCAGCGGGGCGGCCGGTCGACACCGTCGGTGGGCAGCAGCCGGGGTGTCAGCTCGGGTATGCCGTTCCTCGGTCCGTCGGCCTCCGCGCCCAGCTCCGCGAGCTCCTGCTCGACCTGGGCGGCGTCCTTCTCCTCCGCCATCCCGATGGGCCCCTGCATCCGCCCGTTCAGGAACTGCCGCACCACCGGCTCGTCGCTGGTCAGCAGCTGCTCCCTGGGCCCGAACATCACCAGCTCGCGCCGGAACAGCAGCCCGATGTTGTCCGGCACCTGCCGGGCGGAGGCTATGTCGTGGGTGACGATCAGGAACGTCGCGTCGATCTGCGCGTTGAGATCCACGATCAGCTGGTTGAGATACGCGACGCGGACGGGATCTAGGCCGGAGTCCGGCTCGTCGAACAGAATGATCTCCGGATCGAGCACGAGGGCGCGGGCGAGACCGGCACGTTTGCGCATACCGCCGGAGATCTCGCCGGGCAGTTTGTCCTCGGCGCCGATGAGGCCGACCATGTCCATCTTCTCGAGCACGATCCGGCGGATCTCGCTCTCCGGCTTGCGGGTGTGCTCGCGCAGCGGGAAGGCGATGTTGTCGTAGAGATTCATCGACCCGAACAGCGCGCCGTCCTGGAAGAGGACACCGAAGAGCTTCCGGACCTCGTAGAGGTCGTGCTCGCGCAGCGCGGTGATGTCCGTGCCGGCGATCCGGATCGACCCGCGCTCGGGTTTCAGCAGCCCTACGAGCGTCTTGAGGAAGACGGACTTGCCGGTGCCGGAGGGCCCGAGCATGACGGACACCTCGCCGGCGGGCAGGGTCAGCGAGACGTCCTGCCAGATGACCTGGCGCCCGAAGGACTTGGTGAGCCCTTCCACGCAGATCTCGACACCCATCCGGTTTCACCCTTCGCCGTGGAGCGGTCCGACACCTGCTCTACGGGGAGGACGGGGGTGTCCGTCGCGGGGGGCCGAAGTTCTTTCGGAACGAGTACGTTTCCCCTCCCCGCCCTTTCCCGTACCGGGCTCCGCCCGGGCCCGACACGGGGGCTTGGCCTGGGCCCCTGCCGGGCTCTGCCCGTACCCGTTACGCGCTGCGCGCGGACCTGCCGGGGGGTTGGTCTGGGCTCCCACGGGGCCTCGGCCCGGACTGGCTGCACGCTCGGCCCGGGCCCGCTTCGGGTCCGTCCGGGCCCGCCGCGGAGGCTTGGGCCCGTACCCGTTACGCGCTGCGCGCGGACCTGCCGGGGGGTTGGTCTGGGCTCCCACGGGGCCTCGGCCCGGACTGGCTGCACGCTCGGCCCGGGCCCGCTTCGGGTCCGTCCGGGCCCGCCGCGGGGCTCCGCCGGGACCGACACAGGGCTTGGCTCGGTCCCGTTACGCGCTGCGTGCGGACCTGCCGGGGGCTTTGTCTGGCTCCTGCGGGGCTCGGCCCGGGCGCCGCCGGGCGATCCCGGACCAGGTACCGCGCTTCGCGCGGTGTCCTCAAACGCCGGACGGGCTGGAATTGCGCTGTGTGGCAATTCCAGCCCGTCCGGCGGGGGAACATCTGGACTCGCTGGGGGCACCTCCCACGGCCGTCAGGCCGTAGGGGGAGAGGACACCGCGCGGAGCGCGGTACGGGTCCGGGCAGCGCCCGGTTGTGGGAAGGGGCGGGGAGGGGAATGGTCACGCCCGCCTCAGGGCGCCGTCGGCACAACCCCCGTTACCGAGACCGAAGGCGTCACCACATCCGGCGCCGACGGCGCCGTGGGCACCGACGGCGCCCCCGCCGCCTCCCGCGGCAGGTCCGGCGGCGACGGCAGGTCGGGGACCTCCGGGACCGGGACCTCCGGGACGGCCGGCACTCCCGCCGTCTCCAGCGGCAGCTCCGGCAGCGGCACCTCCGGCAGCGGGGGGACCGGCAGGCCGGCGTCCGACGGTGACGACGGACGCGCGCCGCCGTCCGACGGGCCCGCGCCGAGCGGCGACGGCGCAGCAGTGGGGCCGCGGTCGGGCGAAGGGGCGGCCGCCTTCTCGGACGACACCGCAGGCGAGGCCGGACGCGGCGTGCCCGACGGGCCCTCCGGTACGTGCGGCAGGACCAGCACCGCCGCCGCCAGCGTCACCGCCGTCGAGGCCACCGCTACCGCCTGCGTGTTCGTGCCGGTACGCGGCCGGGCCCGGCCACACAGCCACAGCACCACCCCGAGCGTCGCGGCCAGCGAGTTGCGCAGGCTCCGCCGTGCCCTGGCCAGCAGGGACTCGACGGTCCGGTAGCTGAGGCCCATCTTCACGGCCACCTCGCCGACGTCCAGGTCCTCCGACTTCAGCCACAGGGCCTCGGCCTGCCGCGCGGGCAGTTCCCCGCTGCGTACGGCCAGCCAGCGGGCCTCCGCCCGGTCGCAGACCGCTTCGTCGACCGGGACGGGCGCCGGTGGGTGCAGCCTGGGGCGGGTGTGGACCTCCGCCTCCCGGCCGACCTGCCGGTGCCGGTCCACGCACAGCCGTATCGTCACGGTCGTCAGCCAGGCGCCGAGCCGCTCGTGATCGAGGTGCGGCTGCTCGGCAGCGCGCAGCATCGCCTCGTGCACGGCGTCCTCTGCGTCCTCCATGCTCACGGACCTGCGGCGGGCCACCTTCAGGAGGTGCTCCCGGTGGCTCCAGGCCCGCTGCCAACGCTCGTCCGGTGGTGGCCCGGCGTCCGGAACACCGGACTGCCCGGGCTGCGTCTCTGTCGCCATGAGGGCCCCTTCGCTCTCACCGCCGGCCTCGTGCCTGCCCGGCGGGGGGCGACATTACCGCCGGGTATCGGCGATGTGGAGGGGGTGGCGCTCATCGATTCCTTTCTGTTGCCGACCTGACCCCGGCTCAGTCTTCGCTGGTCAGCGCACCGGGCACGGGAAGGGCGCCGTCCGTGGGGAGCCCGCCGTCCCCGCCGGGGGCCGGGACGGGCAGCGGGACGGCGGGCAGCGGCGGCACGTCCCCGCCGGAGGCCCTGGTCCGCGACGGCGACGGCGAAGGGGCCGGGGACGGCTCGGCCGGCCGGGCGGCGGAAGGCTCCTCGGCAGTCGGAGCGGGACGGGGCGAACGTCCCCGGGACTCGGCTTCGGCGGCGGTCGGGCGGGGTTCCGGCGAGGGCCCCGCGGCCCCCCGGACGGGGGAGCCCCCGCGGTCGGGCACCACGGCGTGCCCGCCGAGGTAGTAGGTGAACCAGGAGCGCACCGTCAGCAGGTACGCGCTGGAGTGGTTGTAGCCGAGGACCGCCCGGTCCAGGTCGCCCGGGTCGTTCAGATCCCGGCCGCCCGCGCACAGGTAGCGCCCGGCGGCGAGCGCCGCGTCGAAGACGTTGCCCGGATCGCTGCGTCCGTCGCCGTTGCCGTCGGCGCCCCAGTCCGCCCACGTGGAAGGGATGAACTGCAGGGGCCCGACGGCACGGTCGTACGAGGTGTCCCCGTCGTACCGGCCGCCGTCGCTGTCCCTGATCAGTGCGAAGCCGTCGCCGTCCAGACGCGGGCCGAGGATCGGCGCGAGCGTCGTGCCGTCGCCGCCCACCCGGCCGCCGCGCGCATGACCGGACTCCACCTGCCCGATCGCGGCGAGCAGTTGCCAGCGCAGTCCGCAGCCCGGTGTGCTCCCCGCGAGCTCGGCCGCGGCGTCCCGGTACGCGGCCAGCACCGTGACCGGCAGCCCGCCGATCGTTCCCGCGGCCGCCGGCCGCACGGCCTGCCCGTCGTCGGCGGCGTCCGTCCCAGGGACCCGCAACGGCGGCAGCTGGGTGCGGTACGCATCGTCGCCGAGGACGTTCGGCTCCCCGGACCGCTGCGGGTGCCCGCTCCCTGACAGGCCGGAAGCCCCGGGGCCCTGCGAGGCGGTCAGTGCCGCCATCGCGGCGGTGGCGACCGCCGTCGCCCTGACTCTTCTGCGTGCGCGCCCTGTCATCCGTGGACCCCTCCCTGTGTCGCCGCCCGACTGTGCCGGCGCGGCTCTCTCACCTGCTCTACGCGCGGACAACCCGGGTCCGTCGCACGGGACGCACGGAGTGCCCGCGGCGCACAGGAGGCACGGGAGCGCGGCCGTGGAGAGGCGCCACCACCCGGCCCCCACCCCGCGGCCCGCCGCTACCGTGGGGACATGGTGCGACTGAGAGTGGAGTTCACGACCGAACCCTTCGACCTGGACGAACCGCCCGCGCACGCGCTGGCGGTCCGAGAGGTCGTCCAGGGCGCGGGGCTGGACAAGGTGGATGTCGGCCCCTTCGGCAACACCGCCGAGGGCGGGACCGACGAGGTGCTGGGTGCCGTCGACGCGCTGCTGCGCAAGGCGCTGCAGACCGGTGCCACCCGGGTTTCCCTGCAGGTCAACGTGGTCGAGGAGGAGGGATGACCGGGCCCGCCGACCACGCGCTCGCGCAGGCGGTCAAGCCGCTCGTCGACGCCATGGGCGGGGTGGTGATCGCGCCGGGCGAGGCCCGGGAGGACGACGTCATACTGAGCTGGGAGGGCGAGGAGGTCCTCGCCGTGCGGCTGCCGCAGCTGGCCGACTCCCTGGACCACATCCTCGCTGCGCTGGAGCGGCAGCACGGCCGGCCGCTGGCCGAACTCGACCGCAGGACCAAGCAGTCGGTCGTCAGGACGCTGGAGGCGCGGGGTGCGTTCTCCGTGCGGCACGGTGTGGAGACGGTGGCGGGTGCGCTGGGTGTCAGCCGTTTCACCGTCTACAACTACTTGAACAGGGAGAACGCCGCCGCCAAGGGCGAATGAGCGGGCCTGCCGACAGCCGCCGCCCGGTCCGCCGGCGGCGGCTTTCGTGAACGCGAGTTTTCAACAAAGTGTTGACGTCGTGGTTGCGGAGGGCGTTAGCTATCCGCAGCCCGTCCAACGCACCGCGATGAACAAGCCACGGAGGCTCCCGTGACTTCCCTTCCGAATCCGGGTCTCGCCCGGTTCAACGCCTCCGAGGACAGTGCGGCCCTGGCCGCCCTGCACGAGGTGTGCGCCAGCTCGGCCTGGGGGAGCAAGCTGCTCGCCCAGAGGCCGTACGCCGGCGCCGACGCCCTCTTCGAGGCCAGTGACGCCGCCATGGCCGAACTGACCGCCGACGATCTGGCCGAGGCCATGGCCGGCCACCCGCCGATCGGCCGCCCGAAGCCCGGGGACCCGACCTCCTCCCGCGAACAGAGCGGGATGGCCGGCGCCTCCGAATCGCTCAAGGCCGAGATGCTCGAACTCAACCTGGCCTACCAGGACAGGTTCGGTCATGTCTTCCTGATCTGCGCCACCGGCCGCACCGGCGAGCAGATGAGGGACGCCGTCCGCGAGCGCATCGGGAACTCGCCCGAGCAGGAGCGGGAGATCGTCCGCACCGAACTGGGCAAGATCAACCGTATCCGGCTGACCCGCCTCGTAGAGTCCGCAGAGGAAACACGCGCATGAGCACGGAAACCACCGCATCGGTGTCCACGCACATCCTGGACACCAGCGTCGGACGCCCCGCCGAGGGCGTCGCCGTCTCGCTGTCGGCCCGAAGCGGCGCCGGCGCCGGATGGTCGGCGCTCGGCGGATCCGCCACCGACGCGGACGGGCGCTGCAAGGACCTGCCGGCCCTGCCGGAGGGAACGACCCATGTGCGTCTCGACTTCGAGACCGAGGCGTACTTCACGCGTTCGAACACCACAGGAAAGCAAGCCGCCGAGGCGCAGCAGGACGCCCCCCGCGTAAGGGACAGCGGTGCGTTCTTCCCGGAGGTGGCGATCACATTCGCCGTCGTGCCGGGCGAGCACTACCACGTACCGCTGCTGCTCAACCCGTTCGGCTACTCCGTTTACCGAGGGAGCTAGCAGACACATGCCCACGATTCTCGGCCAGAACCAGTACGGCAAAGCAGAGAACCGCGTCGTCAAGATCACGCGGGACGGCGACACCCACCACATCAAGGACCTGAACGTCTCCGTCGCCCTCTCCGGCGACATGGACGACGTCCACTACTCCGGCTCCAACGCCAGCGTCCTGCCGACCGACACCACCAAGAACACGGTGTACGCGTTCGCCAAGGAGTACGGCATCGAGTCCGCCGAGCAGTTCGGCATCCACCTCGCCCGCCACTTCGTGACGAGCCAGGAGCCGATCCACCGGGCTCGCATCCGGATCGAGGAGTACGCCTGGGAGCGCATCGAGACCTCCGACGGCAACTCCAAGTTCATCGGCGCCGACGAGGTCAAGCACTCCTTCGTCCGCAAGGGCCAGGAGACCCGCACCACCGAGATCACCTTCGACGGTTCGACGTGGCAGGTCATCTCCGGGCTGAAGGACCTGGTCGTGATGAACTCGACCAACTCCGAGTTCTGGGGCTACGTCAAGGACAAGTACACGACCCTGCAGGAGGCGTACGACCGCATCCTCGCCACCCAGGTCGCCGCCCAGTGGCGTTACAACTGGACCTCGGACGAGGACCGGATGCCCAACTGGGAGAAGTCCTACGCGCAGGCGAAGAAGCACATGCTCCAGGCCTTCGCCGAGACGTACTCGCTGTCGCTGCAGCAGACCCTGTACCAAATGGGTTCACGCATCATCAACAGCCGCAGCGAGATCGACGAGATCCGTTTCTCGCTCCCGAACAAGCACCACTTCCTGGTGGACCTCGAGCCGTTCGGACTCAAGAACGACAACGAGGTCTACTTCGCGGCGGACCGTCCCTACGGCCTCATCGAGGCCACCGTCCTGCGGGACGGCATCGAGCCGCAGATCCCGGTCGACATGACCAACCTCTGACGCCAGGCCGCTGACGCTCCGCCCGCCCGAAGCCGGGCGGGGCGGCACCGGACCGGAGGGAAGACCATGGCACAGCCTGCAGTGGGGCCGGCGAAAGCAGCGACAGGCCCGTGTACCGCTCCGCCGGTCCGTCCGGTGGACGAAAAGCTTCCCCTTTCGCGGCTCGTTCCCGCCGCGCTCCAGCACATCGCCGCCGTGTACGCGGGAGTTGCCACCCCTGCGCTTCGGGCGGCTGCTGCGGTTTCGCGCGAGGCGCCCGTCGGCGTGGTGTCCCCGGCCCGGGTCCGCGGCGGCTGTGTCGCCGCCGCCGCGCGCTGCGCCTGCCCGCCCTCCGCGGCGCCGGCATCATCCCGCTCGCCGCGCCCGCCTTCTCCGCGGATTCTTCCGGCCCGGCCGCGGCCCGTCCCCGGCTCCGCGATCAGCGCGGGAGCCCTGACCGCGGTCCCGCTCAACCTGCTTCCCCACCACCTCGGCACCCGCAGCCGCCCGGCTGTGGCACTCAAATCCTCCTAGGGTCCTGCCGTGCCCTCCCCCAGGAATCCATCCGGGGGGAACCCCCGCCGCTCACAGAAGAAGGAAGCACCATGGCACCTTCGGCAGCCCACGACGGCGCGATCGAGCGCATCGTCATCGAGAACTGCGCAATCGCCACGGTCGACGCCGACGACAGCGAGTACGCCTCCGGCCATGTCGTCGTCGCCGGCAACCGGATCGAGTCCGTGGGCGCCGGCAAGGCCCCCGAGGGCCTCGCCGACGTCGTACGCCGTATCGACGGCACCGGTCACCTCGTCACCCCGGGCCTGGTCAACACCCACCACCACTTCTACCAGTGGATCACCCGTGGTCTGGCCACCGACCACAACCTCTTCAACTGGCTGGTCGCGCTCTACCCCACCTGGGCGCGCATCGACGAGCCGATGGCCCGCGCCGCCGCGCAGGGCTCGCTCGCGATGATGGCCCGCGGCGGCGTCACCACCGCCATGGACCACCACTACGTCTACCCGCAGGGCTCCGGCGACCTGTCCGGCGCGATCATCGGTGCCGCCCGTGACATGGGCGTACGGTTCACCCTCGCCCGCGGCTCCATGGACCGCGGCAAGTCGGACGGCGGCCTGCCGCCGGACTTCGCCGTCGAGTCCCTGGAGGGCGCGCTCGCCGCCACCGAGGCGACCATCGACAAGCACCACGACGCCTCCTTCGACGCGATGACGCAGGTCGCCGTCGCACCCTGCTCCCCGTTCTCCGTCTCCACCGAACTGATGCGTCAGGGCGCCGAACTGGCCCGCCGCAAGGGCGTGCGGCTGCACACCCACGGCTCGGAGACGGTCGAGGAGGAGGAGTTCTGCAAGGAGCTCTTCGGGATGGGCCCGACCGAGTACTTCGAATCGACGGGCTGGCTCGGCTCCGACGTGTGGATGGCGCACTGCGTCCACATGAACGACTCCGACATCGCGGCCTTCGCCCGTACCGGCACCGGTGTCGCGCACTGCCCCTCGTCCAACGCGCGTCTCGCCGCGGGCATCGCCCGCGTCCCCGACATGCTGAAGGCCGGCGTCCCCGTCGGCCTCGGTGTGGACGGCACCGCGTCCAACGAGTCCGGCGAACTGCACACCGAACTGCGCAACGCCCTGCTGATCAACCGGCTCGGCGCACACCGCGAGGCCGCCCTCAACGCACGGCAGGCGCTGCGGCTGGGCACCTACGGCGGAGCGCAGGTCCTCGGCCGTGCCGGTCAGATCGGCTCCCTGGAGCCCGGCAAGCTCGCCGACCTCGTGCTGTGGAAGCTGGACACCCTTGCCCACTCCTCCATCGCCGACCCGGTCGTCGCGCTCGTCTTCGGCGCCGCCGCTCCCGTCACGCTCTCCCTCGTCGACGGAAAGCCGGTCGTCGAGGGCAACCACCTGATCACGGTGGACGAGGACGCCATCGCCCGCTCCACGCGGGACGAGGCACAGCGCCTCGCGCGGATCGCCGCGCAGGCCTGACCCGGAAGTCCGGCCGGGGGGGACGGCCCCCAGCCGGCTTGCCGTGGACCCGAGCGGGGTTCACGGCAGCCGTCGCCGGGCGGTGCGCACGACCAGAGTGCGCGCCGCCCGGAGACGGTGACCCGTGCCCGCGCGGTACGGGATACCCCACAGCACCACCGGTTCGGGCGACCCGGTACGTGCACCAGAGCACCACCCGCACCACCTCCTTGACACCACACGCCGTCGCCGACGGCATGTAACCCGACCGGAGGCACCGCCGTGGCCGCGCACACCCCGACCGCCGATGCAGCAGACCGGAAGCATCCGGTCGACGAAACACTGCCCCCCTTCAAGATGTTCACCAGTGGCCTGCAGCATGTGGCCGCCATGTACGCGGGCGTGGTGGCCCCGCCGATGATCGTCGGGCCCGCCGTGGGCCTCGACGCCAAGGACACCGCGTTCCTGATGGGCGCGAGCCTGTTCACCGCCGGAATAGCGACGCTGCTCCAGACCCTCGGCTTCTGGCGCGTCGGCGCCCGGCTGCCGTTCGTCAACGGCGTCTCGTTCGCCGGAGTGACCCCGATGGTCGCCATCGGCAGGGACCGCGGCTACGACGGCATCGCCGTCATCTTCGGCGCGATCATCGTCGCCAGCGTGCTGGGCTTCGTGCTCACGCCGTACTTCTCCAAGCTGGTCCGGTTCTTCCCGCCCGTCGTCACCGGCACCGTGATCACGCTGATCGGTGTCTCCCTGCTGCCCGTCGCCTTCAACTGGTCCCAAGGTGGCAACTCCGCGGCGGACGACTACGGTTCGATGAAGAACATCGGCATGGCCGCCCTCACGTTCCTGATCGTGCTCGCCCTGCGCAAACTGCTGCGCGGGTTCCTCCAGCAGATCGCGATCCTGCTCGGTCTGGTCGTCGGCACGATCGTCGCGCTGCCCCTCGGGATGACGAACCTCGACGCCATCAAGGACGCCGGGCTCGTCGGCTTCCCGACGCCGTTCCACTTCGGCGCACCGCAGTTCGAGATCGCCGCGATCGTGTCGATGTGCATCGTGATGCTGGTCTGCATGACCGAGTCCACCGCCGACATGCTCGCCCTCGGCAGGATCGTCGACCGCCCGGCGGACGAGCGCACCATCGAGGGCGGCCTGCGCGCCGACACTCTCGGCTCGGCCCTCAGCCCCCTCTTCAACGGCTTCATGTGCAGCGCCTTCGCCCAGAACATCGGGCTGGTCGCGATGACGAAGGTCCGCAGCCGCTTCGTCGTCGCTGCGGGCGGTGGCATCCTGATCCTCCTCGGCCTGTGCCCGGTCGCCGCCTCCGTGATCGCGCTGGTGCCGCTGCCGGTGCTCGGCGGCGCGGGCATCGTCCTCTTCGGCTCGGTCGCCGCGAGCGGTATCCAGACGCTTGCCACCGCGGCGCTGGAGAAGGGCGAGAACGCGCTGATCGTGGCCGCCGCCGTCGGTGTCGGGCTGATCCCGATCGCGGCGCCGGAGTTCTACCACGCCTTCCCCGAGGACCTGCTCGTCGTCCTCGACTCGGGCATCTCGACGGGCTGCATCGTCGCGATCCTGCTGAACCTCGCCTTCAACCACCTCGGCGGCAAGAGTGCTCCGGTGGACGAGGAGCACCAGGAGACGGGGAAGGTGCCGGCCCAGCCGGCGTCCGTCCACTGACCGTACGAGCACGGGAACGGCGTACAGCAGCCGGAGGGCCGCGGTGCCCGGGGGAGCCTGCCCGGACACCGCGGCCCTCGCGTGTGCGCCCGGATCAGTCGATGTGGAACGGGTCCCCGTAGACCTTCCAGTCCAGCGGCGTGTTCAGGTTCAGGTTCCCCTTGTTGAGGAAGACCCGCTGCGCGGTGTCCACACGGCTGGTGTCCTCGTGCGCCTCCTCCTGCTTCATCGCCCAGACACGGGCGTCGAGGAAGGCATGGAGGTACGCCTTCTCGTCGCCGCCCTGTGCGGGCGGCCTGGCGTTCGCCAGTGCCTTCCTGCGGATGCTGCCGAAGCTGGTGCTGTCGCCGCCGTCGCCGTGCATGACGATGGCGTCGTAGTAGATGAACTGTCCGAGGACCCCGATGCCGTCCTGCTTGCCCTGCTCGACGGCCGGGTCGAAGTAGACGCGGTCGCGCTCGTCGTCCTGCGCCTTCTTGAACGCCGGGTCCTGGGCGGCGCGCTCCCAGTCGCGGGTGAAGCCCGGGTCGAGACCCTCGTGCGAGTCGGTGCCGTCGACCTCGCGCAGCGCGGGCAGGTACGTGGCCAGCACGTTGCCGGGCTTGCGCTCGGTGTAGAGCTCGACGAGGTCGAGCATGTCCCCGGTGCCGGAGCAGAATCCGATGATGCCCGCGGTGTAGCCGCGGCCGTCTCCGATGTCCTCGATGTACTTGTACTGCGCCTTCCAGTCCAGCGAGGAGTTCTCCGCGCTGGAGACGATCTGCATGGCGATGTCCTTCTTCACCGGGTCATCCAACCCGACGGCGGCGGGCGCCGCGGCCCGGTTCACGTCCGGGAAGGGTTCCGCCGCGCCGGCGGTGACCACGCTCACGGGCAGGGCTATCAGGACCGTTCCGAGGACGAGGTGGGGGAGGAACCTGAACCGACGAGGGGTGCGCTTGTGGGGGGTGGGCACCTTGCCTCCATGGGGGAGTGCGTCTGTGTGCTCTGTTAGGAAACTTTCCTACCAGACTGTTCGACCGCCGTACACCCCTTGCTCGTACGAGAGTTGCGGCAGCCGGGCCCAAGCCGCCCTGACCGGCGACCAGGCGCGCGTCCTGCCTCCGTGGCCTCAGGCACGGGTCGCCCCGGACCTCTCGTCACCCTCGGCGGGCTGCTCCGGCGCGACCACCCCCGCCGCCGGTCTCCGTCGGCGCAGCAGGACGACTGCCAGGGTCAGCGCCACCGCAGCCACCGCCGCGGCCGTACCGAACGCCAGCCGGTAGCCGCCGTGCAGGGCAACGACGGCCTCGTCGCCCGCGCGCGTCAGCGCCTCGGTTCGGCCCGCGGCGAGCGTCGACAGCACAGCGAGCCCGAGCGCCCCGCCCATCACCTGCGTCGTGTTGAACAGCCCCGACGTCACGCCCGAGTCCGCCGGTTGCACGTCCGACATCGCGAGATCCGTCAGCGCCGGCATCGCCAGACCGAACCCCACACCCAGCAGCAGCATCACCGGAAGCACGGCGGTGGCGTACGAACCGTGGACCGGAGCACGGACGAACAGGGCAAGGCCGGCGACGATCAGCGCCAGTCCCGAACACAGCACCGCGCGCGGACCGAAGCGCGCGCCGAGCCGGGCGGAGAAGCCGAGCATCAGCACCCCGATCACGACGGGCGCGGGGAGGAAGGCCACGCCGGTCACCAACTCGTCGTACCCGAGCACCCGTTGCAGGTACAGCGCGCCGATGTACTGGAAGGCGAACATCCCCGCGATCATCAGGATCTGCACCAGATTCGCGCCGGAGACCGTACGGGAACGCAGCAGTCTCAGCCGCAACAGAGGCTTCGCCGCCCGGGACTGACGTACGGCGAACGCCGCCAGCAGCAGCACGGACAGCCCGCCGAGCCCCAGGGTGCGGACGGAGCCCCAACCGTGATCGGCGGCCTGGACGATGGTGTAGACGCCGAGCATCAGTGCCGCCGTCACCAGCAGGGCGCCGATGTAGTCCGCGCCCTTCCCGAGGCCCTCGCCCCGGTCGTCCTCCAGAACGCGCACCGCCGCGATCAGCGCCACCACACCGATCGGCAGATTGATCAGGAAGATCCAGTGCCAGTTGAGCGCCGCGGTCAGCGCGCCGCCGAGAAAGGTACCGAGCGCGCCGCCGGCCGCACCCACCGCGCTGAACGCCGCGATCGCCTTCGCCCGCTCACGGCCCTCGGGGAACAGGGTGACAAGCATTCCCAGCACCACCGCCGACGTCATCGCGCCGCCGACGCCCTGCAGAAAACGGGCCGCGATCAGCGTGCCCGGGGTGGTCGCCGTCCCGCACAGCAGCGAGGCCGCGGTGAACACGGCGAGCCCGGCGGTGAACATCCGCTTGCGGCCGATGAGATCGCCCAGCCGGCCGGCGAGCAGCAGCAGTCCGGCGAACGCGATGAGATAGGCGTTGACGACCCAGGCGAGCGAGGCCGGTGTGAAACCGAGGTCGGACTGGATGGCCGGCATGGCGACGGTAACGATGTTGCCGTCGAGAACGGTCATCAGGATTCCCGCGCACAGCACCATCAGTGCCGTCCAGCGCGAGTACTGTGGCGTGGAATCGCTCGGGGACATGGCCTCGGACCTCCAAAGGTGCACGATGTGTAACGGAGGAGATCGTGCGTGACCATGGAGCCCGCCGTAAGGAGGCACTTTCATGTCCCAGGGGAACACGCGTGTTACCTCGCAGGTCGTGAATGCGGAGGCCTGCCCCATCCGCGAAGTTATTGACAGGGTCGTCGGGAAGTGGAGCGTCCCGATCCTGGTGGCGGCGGGCCACGGGCCGATCCGCTTCACCGAACTGGAGCGCAGCATCGAGGGCATCAGCCGCCGGATGCTCACGCTCACCCTGCGCAACCTCGAGCGCGACGGACTGCTCGTACGGACCGTGTACCCCACCGTGCCGCCCAAGGTCGAGTACGAACTGACCCCGGTGGCCCGCGAGTTGCACCGAACGCTGCTCAGTCTCACCTCATGGGCGGACCGGCACCGGGTCGGCATCGCCGAGTCGCGGGCGGCGTGGGACGAGAAGCACGGCACCGCCGCCTGAGCGGACGTCGACCTCAGCCGGCGGCCTCCGGATCCCAGGCCATCAGGTTGCTGAACAGTTCGGCCTGTTCGATCGCGTCGTCCAGGGCGTGATGGGTGTGCCGCCGTCCGGGCAGCAGGGAGGGCGGCATCGAGCCCTTCGCCACCGCCCGCAGCGGCACCCGGGCCTTCGTGGCGTAGAGGGTCTTCATGTCGAGGCATCCCGAGTGCCCGAAAGGGCTCTCGCCGGTGAACCGGATCAGGTACCAGTAGAGGAACATCCAGTCGTACGGTGCCGGATAGCCGCACATCACCGGCTGCGCGCCGGCCTCCTCGGCTGCCGCACGCACCCACCCGGCGAACTCCGCCATGGCGGCGGCCGGTTCACTGCCCTCCCGCAGCAGCCGGGCCCGGTCGAGGCCGCTGACGGCGAGTGCTTCGGGGACGAAGTCGTCGCTGATGGGGCGCAGTTCGCGGTAGAAGGTACGGGCCTCGGGATCGGCAGCGGTGTAACCGTCGCCGTGCTGAACCCCGGCGACGGCGGCACCGAAACTGATCATCGAGTAGGGGCCCGGGACGGGACCGTCGGCCTCGACGTCCACGGAGATGCACAGACCGGGCCTGGGTTTCGAACGTCGTCGTGACATGGCGGGAGCATGGCAGGTGGGAGGGGACGGTTCCGCTCCATTTCCCCGCACCGCGGCCTCCCGGCCGGGGCGCCGCCGTTGCGAGGTGGCCCCTCCACGGACAGGTCAGCGCGCGGTCGGCGGCGTCCAGTCCGGGCGGCGGCCGCTCAGGCCCACCACGCGGTCCAGCATCGGCGCGCCGTCCGGAACCGGGACCACCGGGCCGAAAATGCCGCCGCGGAGCGTGTCCTGGTCGTCCGGCGTCACGATCTCCCGCGACACGGCCAGGCTCGCCTCGTCGGGCGCGTACGGCTGCCCCGTGGCACGGGCCAGGTCCCAGCCGTGGATCACCAGCTCGTTCAGCGCGACCCGTCCCGCGATCGCGCCGGGCAGCGACACGCCGCCCGCCTGTGTCATGCCCTCCCAGGCGTCCGGGCTGCGCCAGGCCTCCGCAAGCTCGTCGAGGCGTTGCGGCAGCGCCGTGCGCCAGTCGTCCGGCAGGACGGGCAGCGCCTCGGTCGGGCTGGTCCCGGTCGTCGGGCCGAGATCCTTGCGGGCGGCGTCCCTGAAGGCGGTGGCCAGCCCGATGAGGTGGGCCAGCATCTCGCGTACGGCGTAGTCGGGGCACGGGGTCGGGTCGTCGAGGCGGTCGTCGCCCATCCCGGGGATCAGCTTCGCGACGTTGTCGGCGGGCGACCGGAGGTCGGGCACGGGTGTGATGTCGGAGGTAGCCATACAGGGCAGACCGCCCGCGCCGCCGAAACTCATCGCTGTCCCGCCGTTCCACCCGGTCCTGAGCGATCGAGCGTCGCTCGCTCGCTCGAACGGGCTACCCGGGCGCCGCGTGGACCCCCACAGGCCGCCGGGTTTCATACGCTCCCCGAGTGACCCGAGCGACGCGTACCACTGCCCTCCACACCGGACTCGACGACTTCCTCACCCGGGCGGCCCCGGAGTCGGCCGCCGCGCTGCCCGCCCGTGCCGCCGACGCGGTGCTGACCCTGCTGGCGCTGCGCGGCGCGGACCGCAGGTCGGGCGTGCCCGAACCGACACCGCAGCTGGTCGCGCAGGTGCTCCACGAGGATCTGCCGGAGCTGTTGTGGGCGTCGGACGACGAGCTGGCCGCCGTACCGGATGTGCTCAAGGCGCTCGCGGGCCGGGTCCGCGCCGAGGGACGGCTCAACGCCAAGCGCCATGCCCGCCTGCTCACCGCCATCGATGAGGCGGTTCCCCGGTTCCGCCGGGCCATGGCCGACCCGGCGCGGCTGACCTGGCCCCGCTGGTACGCGTCGCTCCTGCGGGCCGCGGGCACCGACCCGGACGACCCCGAGGCGGTACGCGCCTGGCTCGAAGGGCACGCGCGTACCCCGCACACCGACCGGCCCGCGCTCCCCGCGCCGCTGCATCGCTTCGAGGTGTCCGGCCGGACCTTCGCGGCGCGGGCCCGGCTGGCGGAGGAGTTGCTCGCCGCGTTCGCCCGCGACATGGCAGCGGTCTCCCCGATGGGCCCGTTGCTGCCCGCGCCGCCGCTCGACGACGACCGGCCGGACGAAGCGCTCGGAACCGAACTGGACCGCATCGCGGGAGCGTTGAGCGACCGATGGACCGCGGCCGGCCTCAGCGAAGCGCTGGCCGGGCCGTACGCGGGGCTGGCCCCGGGGCCCGAGTCGCTCCCGCACGCGGCGCTCGCGGACCGTCTGCTCGACGAGCATCTCGACTACTACGGAGCTTCCTCGATCCCGCTGCCGCCACCGGCCCGGATGCCCGCACCGGACGACATCAGGCCCCTGCTGCACGCGGCACCGCTGCCCGCGGCCCTCGCCGCCGGGACGCACGGTGACGGCGGCACGGACGAAGAGGCCGCCGAACTGCGTGAACTCGCCGAACGCTGCGGATTCCCCGGCCCCGCCACGGAGGTCTGGAACGACGGCACCCCGCAGGAACTTGTCGAACTGGCCGCGGACATCCTGGCCGCCCAGGTCGAGCGGCTGCCCACGGTGGCCGGCCCGCAGGACACCTACTCACTGGATGCCGCTCACATCCTCTACTCCCTGTACGAGCGCGGCAGCACACCCGACTCCGTGGCGCGCAAGGTCTCCGACACCGACGACGCGGAACTCGCGCCCGAGCTGGAGGACGCACCGGCGCTGCTGCCCCCGATCGCGACGGCGGCGTACGCGACGCCGTCACCCGAGGAACTGTCCGCCCTGCTCGGTACCCCCGGCCTGTCCGAGGCCGACCGGGCCGAACTCGACGCCCCCGCACGCTCCCTCGCCGCGCTCGTCGACCGGCTGGCGGTGACCGGGTGCCTGTTCAGGCGTGGCGACACCTACGGGCTGACCCCGCTCGGCAGCGCCGTCATGCGTCATGTGATCACCGCTGCCCAGGTCGCCGCGCCCGACAGGGAGACCGTGGAGTCCTGGGACGCGACGCAGACCGTCGCGGCGGCCGGGAACTGGCCCCCGCAGATCGCGGCCGCGAGCCTGGCGGGCTGGGCCGCACGCCACGACAGCACCGACGAGGCCTGGGGCACCCTGCTGACGGCCGTCTCCACGGCGAAGGCCGGCGAGCCGTACGGCACTCGGCTCGCCGAGCACTTCGCCCGGCTCGACCGTGCCCATGTCCCCTCCTCCGCCCTGCGCACGGCGCTCACCGACCCGGTGACCGGTGCCCAGGCCCGCCGACTGCTCCTCGCCCGCGGCGAGGACGTGTCCGAGGACGCCGTACCGTCCAGCGCCCGCGCGACCCTGCTCGCCGAGGAACTGGACCGGCTGTGGATGCGGGACATGCGCGCCCATGTGACGGAGCGCCATGACACGGGGGACGCGGGGGTGCCCGGCCGGGACGACATCCCGCCGACGGAGCTCCTGCCCGCCTTCGACACGGAGGCGGCCCGGTGGCCGGGCGGCGCACAGGCGTGCGTCGCGGCCCTGGCCGCCGCCGACCCCGTCACCTCGCTCCGCGTACTCGACGCCCTGCGCGCGCACCACCCCGACAAGCGGGTGGCCGATGCCGCCGCACACGAACTGAAGGCGGTCCGGCAGGCGTTGACCCCCGGGCATCGGCGCTGACCGGAGGCGGACCGGCCGCCGCGGAGTGGATACCGTGACGCCATGACCGAGTTCATACAACAGCTTCCGGCCCTGTTCGGCGTCGTGGTCGGAGCCGTCGGCTCCTACGTGGCGATCACGCGCGGCGACCGGGCCCGCTTCCGGCGCGAACAGTCCGCTCGCTGGGAGGAGCGGCGTCTCACGGTCTACTCCGAGTACGCGCGGGCGCTGAAGAAGACGGTCACTCTGACGTACCGGGTCGCGGCCCATCTGGGCAACGACCCGCATCCGCATCCCCTGACGCCCGAGGAGGCCGCACCCCACTTCGCCGCGGCGAGTGACGCGCGGGACCCGTCGGGCGAGGCGCTGCTGCTGCTCGGCTCACGCGACGTGGTGCACCATGCGAGGGAATGGGTGGTCGTGGTCCTGGAGATGGAACGCTTCCTGCGGGAGGCCAGGCACGCGCCGGACGCCTGGTCGGACCTGCTGGAGAAGCAGCGCACGGCCCGCGAGCACTACTACGCGGCAGTGCGTTCCGACATGGAACTCGCCCCGGGCCACTCCGGCCAGTGGCGCAGCCTGCCGCCGTCGGGCTGACGCCGCGGGCAGGGCGGCGGCCGGCGGTCCGGAGACCGCCGCCGTCGCTCCCGCCGCACCGTCTGTCCCGGGCCGGGTGGGTCAGAACGAGGTCTCGCGCACGCTCGCCCGGGCCGAGGGCTCCGTCGTCGCCGTGATCTCCGAACGGTGGCGGCTCGCCGCGAACGTCACCGTCAGCGTCTCGACCGCGCTCTGCGTCGTGCTGGCCGTGAAGCCCTGACTGGGGACCGCCGAGATGAGGCACACCCCGCCGCTGCCGAAACGCACCGTCGCCTTCCCGCCCTCGGACGAGATCGTCTGGACCCCCGCGCCGCCCTCCTCACAGCCCGGCCCCGGATCCACAGGCTCTTCGGCGGCAGGGGGAGGGGTGGTGCGGGCAGCCGGGGTCGGCGTCGCCGGGCTGGGCTTCTGCGTCGTCTTCGTCGGGGTCGGGGAGGGCGGACGCGTACTCGGCGTCGGCTTGGGCTTCGGCGACGGGCGGGCGCCGGACGATGCCGACGGAGAAGCCGAGAAACCGTCCTGCGCCGAGCGCGCGACCGGCGCCGTCGGTCTGGTCGAGCCCACCACGAAGTGGACCGTGATCATGACGGCCGTCACACTGGCTGCCGTGCACGACAGCCAGATCAGCAGGTAACGCGGAAGGCGGGACACGACACCATAGTGACGGACCGGCTAACGTGCCTGCCCATGGCCTCCGTACTTGTCGTCGAGGACGACCCCGTCATCCGTGCCGCGCTGATCGAGGTGCTCACGGGGCACGGGTACGCGGTCAGGACGGCCCACCAGGGGTTCGAGGCGCTGCGCGAGGTCACGCAGTCCCTGCCCGACATCGTGGTGCTCGATCTCGGACTGCCGGATCTGGACGGTCTCGACGTGCTGCGCATGATCCGGGGCATATCCCGTGTTCCCGTCCTTGTCGCCACGGCCCGCGACGACGACACGGAGATCATCCGCCTGCTGAACGCGGGCGCGGACGACTACATGGTCAAGCCGTTCTCCGGCGGCCAGCTGGCAGCCCGGCTCGCCGCCGTGCTGCGCCGGTCGGTGCCGGCCGCGGACGACCGCGACCGCCGCCAGGTCGTCCAGGTGGCGGAGCTGAGGATCGACCCCCTGGCCCGCACCGCACACCTCGGGGACCGTGAGCTCGCCCTGACCCGCCGGGAGTTCGACCTCCTCGTCTACCTCGCGGAGAATGCCGACCAGGTCATCTCCCGGCAGCGCATACTGGCCGAGGTGTGGCAGCAGCCGTACCTGGAGGACCAGACGGTGGATGTCCACCTCTCCGCACTGCGCAGGAAACTGGGCGAAAAAGCAACAGATCCGCGCTTTCTGCACACTGTGCGCGGAATCGGGATCAAAATGGTCACCACGCCATGAGACGTGCGCTCGCCGGAATCGCTCTCGCCGTGACCTCGATGGTCGCGCTGTCCTTCCTCATCCCGCTCGCCCTCCTCGTGCGCGAACAGGCACGTGACCGCGTCACCACCGCCGCCGAGCAGCGCGCGGGCGCCCTGTCGCCCGTCCTGGCCCTCACCACACGCCGTGCCGACGTCCAGCAGGCGGTGGCCGAGCTCGGCTCCCGGGACCAGCTGGCCGTGCGCCTCCCGGACGGCGAGTCCGTCGGCACCTCGCACGCCCCGCGCGACGCGCTGGACCGAGCCGTGGGCAAGCGGGAGACGCTCGCCATGGACACTCCCGACGGGTGGGTCTACCTCCAGCCGGTCGTCCTGCCCGGCGACCGGGTCGCGGTCGTCGAGGCATACGTCCCCGGTGCCGACCTGACCCGAGGCGTTTGGGCCTCCTGGGGCGTCATGTCACTGCTCGCGCTGGGTCTTGTGGGTGGTTCCGTACTCGTCGCCGACCGTCTGGGCGCCCGGGTGGTCCGCTCCTCCCGCGGCCTGAAGAGCGCCTCGCTCGCCCTCGGATCGGGGGACCTCGACGTGCGGGTGGAACCGGACGGGCCGCCGGAGCTGCAGGAGGCCGGGGCCGCGTTCAACACCATGGCCGACCGTGTCGTCGAGCTGCTGGCGATCGAAAGGGAGATGGTCGCGGACCTCTCGCACCGGCTGCGGACCCCGCTCACGGCGCTGTATCTGGAGGCGGACCTGATGAGCGGCACCGCCGGCGCCCGGCGCATCACCGCGGCGGTCGCCCAGCTCGAGAGCGAACTGGACTCGATCATCACGGCCGCCCGCACCCCGCTGGCCGCGGGACCGGCCGCGGGGGCGGCATCGGCGCGGCCCAGTGAGCTGTCCGACGTGGTCGCCATGCGCCTCGACTTCTGGTCGGTGCTCGCCAAACAGCAGGAGCGGATCTGCGAGCGCTCCTTCACACCGCGCCCGACCCCGGTCCGTTTCCTCGAGGACGACCTCGCCGCCGTCGTCGACGCGCTGATCGGCAACGTCTTCCGGCACACCCCGCAGGGCACCGCGTTCGCCGTACGGGTGGAGCGCACCGACCGCCACGTCGTGCTGACGGTGGACGACGCGGGCCCCGGTGTGGCCGACCCCGAGGCCGCGCTCACGCGCGGTGTCAGCGTCGGCGGATCGACCGGTCTGGGCCTCGAC
Source organism: Streptomyces sp. NPDC043812 (assembly GCF_056436245.1). Taxonomy (NCBI): domain Bacteria; kingdom Bacillati; phylum Actinomycetota; class Actinomycetes; order Kitasatosporales; family Streptomycetaceae; genus Streptomyces; species Streptomyces sp. NPDC043812. Next base: position 131,001 of record NZ_JBWKCY010000011.1, on the reverse strand, counting down.
ATCGTGGCGCGCGCCGCCCGTGCGGCGGACGGCGAACTGCAGATCACCCGCGCCCCCATGGGCGGGGCGCGGGTGCGGGTGGCATTCGCCCTCGCGGGCGACGAGCGGTAGCGGACGGACCGTCCGGGGGGTCTGCCCTGCTGGGGCGTCCTAGCGGCCGGCTCCGAAGTTCTGGGTCCACCACGGGCCGCCGTCGCCGAAGTGCACGCCGACGCCCAGTTCCTTGAACGAGCAGTTGAGTATGTTGGCGCGGTGGCCGGGGCTGTTCATCCAGGCGTTCATGACCGCCGCCGCGTCCGCCTGGCCCTGGGCTATGTTCTCGCCGAGCGTGGACCAGAGGTATCCGGCTGCCTCCACGCGGGTCGTCATCGTGGAACCGTCGGGGCCCGTGTGCGACATGACGCCGGCGGCGGCCATCACGTCGCTGTAGTCGTCCGCGGCCCGGGTGAGCTTGGCGTTCTCGGTCACCGGTGAGCAGCCGGCGGACGCCCGCTCCTTGTTGACGAGGGCGAGGACCTGGGCCTCGGTGCCGCCGGACGTCGAGCCGCCCGATCCGGAGCCACCACCGGTCGCCGGGGTCGAACGCCCCGAGCCGCTCGTGTTCTGCGTCTTCTTCGGCGCGGTCTTCGCCCTGACCGTGGGGCTCGCGGACTTCTTCGGCTTCGCCGGCTTCGTGGCGCTCGGGCTGGGCGATGCGGACACGCTCGGGCTCGGGCTCGCCGAAGGCGAAGCGAGAGGGGAGGCGCCGCCCGCGGCCTGGTCGTCGGCCGCCTCGCCCGCCGCATCGGCCGCGTTCGCGGTGACCCGGTCCGCAGGTCCCTCGTCCCCGTTCGCGACGACGGTCACGCCGACACCCGCCGCGATGGTGATCACACCCAGTGCCAGCGCGGTGTTGCGCCCCCGGAACACGCCCTTGGGGCGGGCGTGGGAGCGGGACCGGGGTCGATCGGCTCTGCGGGGACTCATGCGTACGGCACCTCGGATGGTCGGTCGGAACTCCGGATCCCGGTGGACGCAACCGCGCCCACCGGGATTCGTGGGGGGTTGACGAGAGCGTAAGGGCGGGCGGACCGCTGAGCGCGCCCGGAAGGGCATCTTCAAGAAGCCATAAGAAAGCCATGAGGCTGAGGCAAGGTATGCGCCGCCCGCCCGGCGCCTCCCGGGCGGTGTCGCGGCTCTTGAAGTCGTTCCGTCACTGTGCCATACAGGTCTGGACCAATGCCTGTCAGCCCGTCGCCCGCGGAGGCCCGACCGTGCAACGTCCCCCCACCATGGCCGTGTCGGCCTGTGCAGCCGTCTTCCTCCTCGCCGCGTGCGGGGGCGGGGACACCAAGGACACCGAACGCCCCTCCACCCCCGCAGGGGTGACCGCGCAGGCGGGCAGCGCCACCTCCGTCCACGTCATGTGGGACCGGTCGTCCGACAACAAGGCGGTGACCGGCTACGAGGTCTACGAAAAGGGCACCAAGGTCAAGACCCTGCCCGCGGCCAAGCACATGACCGACATCGACCGGCTGACGCCGAGGACCGCGTACAGCTTCACCGTGCGGGCCCGCGACGCCGCGGGCAACCTCTCCGGGCCGAGCGCGGCGATAGCCGTGACGACCCCCGAGCCCGCCCCGGACGACCGCAGGCCGCCCTCCCAACCCGCCGCACTGCGCGGCACCGTGGACGGCAGCAGGGCCGTGACCCTCACCTGGCGGCGGTCGACGGACGACACCGGAGTCACCGCGTACGACATCTACCAGGAGGACTCCCGCATCCACAGTGTGTCCGGCAGGGAGACGACCGCCCGCATCGCCAACCTGCGCCCCGGCACCGTCTACACCTTCACCGTCCGCGCCCGGGACGCCGCGGAGAAGTCGTCCCCCGACAGTCGGGCCGTGGACCTCACGACCGCATCGGCACCGGGCGCAGCCCCCGGCACGGCGCCCACCGATCTCCGCGCCACGGCCCGCAAGGGCTTCATCGACCTCTCCTGGACCTCGCCGGACACGGGCGCCCCCGTCAAGGAGCATCAGCTGTATCTGAACGGGGCGTTGGCGACGACGATCGTGTGGGGAGCACAGCCCGCGAACGGTGAGGCGACGTACACGATGACCGTCACGGACAAGCCCGGCACCCGCTACAGCATCAAGCTCCGCACCAAACTGCCGGACGGTAAGTGGGGCGACTTCTCGGCACAGCGGACGGTGGTGGTGAGCGGGTAGACAGCGGCCGGGCGCCCCGGGGAACAAACCTGTCCGGCCCGTGGTTCCGCCGTTCATGACGACCACGCACGAAGTCCTTCGCTACACCGCCTTCTCCGACGACCCGAAGGGCGGCAACCCCGCCGGGGTCGTCCTCGACGCGTCAGGGCTGGACGACGCGGACATGCTCGCCATCGCAGCCGAACTCGGCTACAGCGAGTCCGCGTTCCTGACCTCCCCGCCCGAGGGGCTCGGCGGGGAGCCCGGACGCGGCTTCACCATCCGGTACTTCAGCCCCAAGGCCGAAGTGCCGTTCTGCGGACACGCCACGGTCGCCACCGCGATCGCCCTCGGCGAGCGCATCGGCGCCGGTGACCTCCTGTTCGCGACGCGCGCCGGGACGGTGCCGGTGACCGTCGCGCAGGAGAGCGGGGCCCTGCGGGCCACCCTCACCACCGTCGAAGCGCACACCGAGGATGTCGCGGACGCCGACCTCACCGAGGCGCTGGCCGCCCTGGACTGGCCCGCCACCGACCTGGACCCGGCGCTGCCGCCCCGCATCGGCTTCGCAGGCGCCCGGCATCTCGTCCTCGCGGCCGCAACCCGTGAGCGACTGGCGGACCTGGCATACGACTTCGCACGTCTCGAAGCCCTGATGCTCCGGCTCGACCTGACCACGGTGCAGCTGGTGTGGCGGGAGTCGGAGACCGTCTTCCACGTCCGCGACCCGTTCCCGGTGGGCGGCGTGGTCGAGGACCCGGCGACGGGCGCGGCGGCCGGCGCCTTCGGCGCATACGCCCGCGAGCTGCGCCTGGTCCCCGAGGCGGCGGTCCTCACCCTCCACCAGGGCGAGGACATGGGCCGCCCGGGGGTGCTGACGGTCGAACTCCGCGAAGGCGACGGGCGGGTGCGGGTCAGCGGGATGGGCACGCGGATCGCCTGACGGCGGGGACCGTACGGGCAGTTTCCTGTACGGGGATTCCGGTCGGATCGGAATCCCCGTACGCGATCGTGGGGACAATCGGCATCAGGCCGCCGGGCGCGACGCCGACCCTGCCGAGCGACGTGAGTACCAGGTGCTGTAGGCAATACCGCGGAATCGCTCAGGCGGTGCAGATCCGCCGACCCCAGGGCGGCCCAGCGACCAGTCCGTACCGTCCGCCAACCGCCAGCTCCTGCCGTCAGGTTGGGGAATCACGGCGTCCACTGGCTGGCCTCTGACCAGGAGGGTTCTGTGGCCGAGTTACTGCGGCAGGAACGGTTGGATATCGAGGTCGCCTTCCGGGGATTCGGGTTTCAGGAGTCCGACGACGGCGCCGTGCCTGTGCCGTTCGGGGACGCATACGAATGGGGGGTGTTCCTGAACCAGCATGTGCGCCGGTTCGATCTCTTCAGCGCCGGCCACACCCATACGGCCGCAGTGACCGTTCGGATCTGGGATGGCGAGCCCGAGGCGGAGAAGGTCGACTGGGACGAACAGGGAGAGGTCGACTTCGAGTCGACCACCGGTGACGTCGCCGTGTGGACCACGACTCTGGGTCGCTCGGAGCAGTTGATCCGGCTGGGTTCGGCGGGAATGTGGCGGGTGCATGTGGGGTGTGCCGGCCGCGCTGAAGTCGAGAGAGTGACGCACACGGAGGGCGACGCGTACGGGGTGGAGCAGTACATGATCGACTTCTGGCCGAAGGCCGCCTGAGGAAGCCGCAGGTGCGGGACGCGAGAAGAGGGGACGCCCACGACGTCCCCCGGCCGGCCCGGGCCTGGCATCCTGCTCCGAGGCGATGTCGAACAGGCCGAAGGCGACGAGACGTTCGCCCTGTACCCGCTCCGCCAGGACGACTCGCGCGTGCGCCTGCCGGCCGCGGCCGACATGGTGAGCGCGCTCGCGCCTGCGTGACCGGCCTCGGCCGCAGTGGGACCGACATCATGCCTCGGGGGCCGGTACATCGATGCACCCTCGCCCCGCCGGCACGCCCACGCCTGGATAGGGTCGCACGCATGTCCGCCCCTTCCGTACTCCGTGACGTCTTCCGTTCTCTGCGCGCCGAGCTGGGCGACGAGGACACCGGAATCACCTTCGAGAACGGTCCCGGCCCGCTCGACCGGATCGACGTCATGGTCTACGGCCCGGCCGGTCCGACCGACGCCACCGTCTTCGCGACGATCGGAATGTCGGTGGAGCCGATGCCGCCGCGCGACGGCCGGGCCGGTGGCCGCGCCGAACTCCGGCTGCTCCGCCACGGCGTGGTGGACCCCGGTGACCAGGGACTTGTCGCCAGGCAGCTGGCCAACCTGGCGACGTACCCGTGGACGGTCGGCTCGCCGCTCGGCTGGGGCGAGGTGGTGAGTTTCCACGACGACGTTCCGACGTTCCCCGGCTGCCGCAGCGTCTTCCTGGCCGGACCCTGGGACGGGCGCGCAGGCTCGATCGACACCGGGACGGACCCGGTGCGGGTGATCCACGTGGTGCCGATCAGCGACGCGGAACGGACTCGTGCGCTGTCGGCCCCGCCCGAGGTGTTCTTCGGCGACCTGCTCACTGCACGCGACGTATCCGCACCGCCTGCGGCGCAGTGAGGCCGGTGCCGGTGCCGGTGCCGCCGTCCGTCACGTGGTTCCCGGCGGTGCCGGCCCCTTTTCGACCGCCGTCGCATCGACCTCGGACGCCCGTAGCCTGCGGGCGAGCAACTCCACATCGGGGAGGGTTCCCGAGTAGCCACCGGCCAGGACCTGGCGCAGCGTTGACCTGACGTCCGCCAGGCCGATGCCGAGTTCCGCCCGTAGCACCCGCATGATCGTGGTGCCCTTCGCCGGGGGCCGTACCTGCAGCCACACCCGCCCGTGCTCACGGAGCAGCCGTTCCCGCAAGGCATCGGGCAGGCGGCCACCGCATGTGCTCAGGGCAGCCCCGCAGTCCGTGCACGTGGACTCGACATCCCACCGCAACGAGGCGCCCACGAGTGCCTGGACGCCCCACGACTCACCGTCCGCGCCGCAGTCCCGGCACACGGTGGTGTACCTGAGGGAGGCGACAACCGGATCCTCCGGAGCTTCGTTCACGGCCGGTCTGCCGGCTTCTCCCAGACCGAGACGTGCTGCCTGCTCTCGCTCGTGAACGCCTCGCGCGTCCATCCGTCCCACCGGTCGCGCAGTCGCAGCTCCGCGAGTTGAGCCATCAGGTCGAGTTCCGCCGGCCAGACGTACCGGAAGGGGATGGAACGGTACTCGCCGCGTCCGTCGACGACCTCGATGTAGTTCGAACTCATCGACTGGGTCGCCACGTCGTAGGTGTCGAACGCCCACCGGGTGGGGCTCACATGGAACGGGACGGCGTTCTGCCCGGGCGGAAGCCGTCTCAGATCGGGGACCCCGACCTCGATGACGAAGCAGCCACCCGGTTCGAGATGAGCCGCGACATTGCGGAAGCAGGCCACCTGCGCATCCTGTGTCGTCAGGTTCATGATGGTGTTGAAGACCAGATACGCGACGGAGAAGCTCCCGTCCACCCTTGTTGTCGCGAAGTCCCCGATGGCCACATCGATCGCCTCGCCGCCCGGCTTGTCGCGCATGCGGGCCACCATCGCCCGTGACATGTCGATGCCGTGGACCGGGACTCCACGCCGGGCCAGCGGCAGCGCGATGCGTCCCGTGCCGATGCCCAGTTCGAGGGCCCGGCCGTGGCCGGCGAGTTCTGCGAGGACATCGACCGTCGCGTCGACGACGGCCGGCTCGGACATGTCCGCCGTCGACTCGTCGTAGCGGGCCGCGACACGCGCCCCGAAGTAGCCGTCCTCGTCGTCATCGTCCATGGCCCGCACCGTACTGCGGAGGGCGACCGCCTTGCGCGCGCATTTCCCGGCCGTGTGCTGTCACGCAGCGCGGGGCGCCCTCCCCGAGGAGGGCGCCCCACGGCGCGTCCACCGGCCGCCCGGTCAGGAGACGGGTGCTCCGTACACGCCCATCTCGTGGATCGAGTAGCCCCAGGTCGTTTTCCGTTCGACCCCCTGCATACGGACGTGGCTCACGAGCTCGTCCGCCGTCAGCCGGACCACGTCGGTGCCGCAGTCGTCGGGCCGCTGCGTGGAGACGGTCTTCCAGTTCGCGCCGTCCGTGGACGTCTGGATCGCGTACTCCGTCGCGCAGGCCCCCTCCCACGCGAGCGTCACCGCCGCCACCCTCGCCGGTGCGGCGAGCTCGATCTGCACCCATGCGTCGTCGGTGTAACCGGAGGCCCAACGGGTGCCCATCAGGCCGTCGTTGACATACTGGGCCGCCAGGCGATCGAGATCCTGCTCGACACTGGAGGCGGTGGCCGTTCCCTTCGGCGCCAGGTTCTCCCCGCCGCCGGAGACGTCCCACAGCTCCAGGCGGACACCGGCCTGGACGAGGAACACGTCGAGCACGCCGTCACCGACCCTGGGCTGCGCCGCGCCCCACGTGTTGCGCGGCGGGTCCACCCGTACGGCCGCGGCCTGCTGCTGCAGTTCGTTCGACTCGGCCAGCAACTCGTCTGCCTTGTCCGGCTTTCCGGACTGCCGGGCTTCGAGTGCGTCGAGCATCCTCACCATCGCCTTGCCCCACAGGGCGGTGGCATCGAGCCAGGGTGCCGCGTCCACGGTGAATCCCTTTTCCACGGATCCACCGCGAATGATCGCCGGCGCGTACTGGATGGCGAAGGCGTACCTGCGCAGGTCCTTCACCGCCTCCTTGCGGTGGCCCGCGTCCCAGGCGGTCCAGAACTCGGCGACCCGGCGGGCGAGTTCGGGGGCCTGCTCCTGCCAGGGAGTGGCGCCGAAGGTGGGTGCCATGTGTTCGAGGTCGCCGAGGACGAGCAGCGCCTCGGTCGCCCCGCGGTCGCCGCCCGCAAGGTAGGCCATGGTGCGTCGCCAGTTGGCGCGTGCGTCGTACGCCGTGTCGTTCCAGGTGAAGTCGGCCGTGCCGAAGACGGCGACCTTGCTGGCGTAGGGCTGGTTCATCGGGTTGGCGACGATGCCCGTGAGGTGGTCGGAGAGTCCCGCCTCACGCTTGTCGTACGGCGCGAGGAGCAGTCTGCCGCGGGTGTTGCCGAAGTCGTTGACCGGGTAGTTGTCCCAGACGAACACCTTGCGCCCGAACAGTTTCGCGGCCCCTTCCGCCTGCTGGTTGGTGATGCTCGGCGGCACGACGTCGGTGCCGGTCCACATCACCTCGACCGCCGGGTCCAGTGAGGCCCGCATCGTCTGCTTGTATGCCGTGTCGGTGAGGTCGCCGTATTCGGTGGGCACCATCTGCAGGGGCTGCGCGCCGTCATGGGTGGCGATGAAGGTGCGCTGGACGTCGTTGAGCAGGTCGACCTGAGCCTTCGCGGCCGCCTCGCGCCCCGGTTCGCCGAACGCCGCCTTGTCGCCCTCGCAATTCCAGCGGGTGTAGCTGATGTCGTCCAGCGGGATGGAGAAGGCGCGGGTGCCCAGGTCGTACATCGACTGGAGCTTGGCCTTCAGGTCCTTGCGGTGGGCGGGGTCGGAGTAGCAGATCGACTCGCCGGGGGAGACGGCGAAGGTGAAGCGCACATGGTTGGCGGTGGCGCGCCGCACCAGTTCGCCCAGCTCGGCCAGCTTGTCGGCGGGGTAGGGCTCCCGCCACTTGCTGCGGTGGTAGGGGTCGTCCTTGGGCGCGTAGATGTAGGTGTTGGCCTTCACATCGCCGTAGAAGTCCATTTGGTCGAGGCGTTCGGCGTGGGTCCAGGGCTGCCCGTAGAAGCCCTCGATGGTGCCGCGCAACGGCATGGAGGGGAAGTCGGCCGCCTTGGCGCCCGCCACTTTCCACCCGTCGTCGCGGCCCGCTCGCTCCCGCACGAACAGCTGGCGCAGCGTCTGCACGGCGTAGAACTGGCCGGCGGCGTCCGTACCGCCGAGCGCTATCGCCGGGCCCGTCCGGCCGGCCGAGACCCGCAGGGCGTAGCCCTCGGCGTGGTCGGGCACGGCCGTGCCGCCGAGCGCGGAGGAGATGTCCGGGCGGGTTGCCGGCCCCAGTCGTACGGTGAGCAGCCCGGCGGCGGCGCGGGGCTCGCTGCCGGGGGTGACGACGTCCACCCGCCGCGCGCCGTGGGCCTTCAGTTCGCCGACGAGCCGGTCGAGCGCGGCGGCGTCCGTGCGGTCGTCGGCGACGACGAGCACCCGGCCGGTGACGGTGGCGTCGGGTCCGGAGCGGCTGATCGACTGGGGTGTGGGGGAGACGGGGGGAAGCGAGGCGGGGGCGGCCTCGGCCTCGGCCTGCGGGGCGTAGGACAGGACGCTCAGCGTCATGGCGCTTGCTGCGGCGAGGGACAGGCCAACGGTTCTTCCGTGCCTTCTCACAGGACCTCCAGAGTGGTCTAGACCACGAACTGCCCCACAACGTACCGGCGATACGCCGGTGCCTGTCCATGGATGCATCTGCGGGGGACTTGGACTTTGCGTCACAGGAGGTGGGTGCCGGCGGGGGTGCTGAACCGGGCCGCGCCCCTCTCGCGGGATGCTTCTCCGTGCGCTTGTCGGTGCCATCCGCCAGGAGGCTCACCGGCGTTGCGGCGAGCCGTGGAGGGAAGTCCCGCCACCCGCCCCGCCCCGCCCCGCCCCGTCACGTGACCGTGGCGCACGGCATCGGCCACCGACTCCGCCGCGACCGGTGTCAGGATTTCGTTCGCGGCCCAGTCGTACGGATGCCCCACTCGTGCAGCCGGTGCGACACCAGCCGCCGCGTTGGCCGTGCCTCGGCGGGGCGTCGAGGTGAATTGCATCCCCCGTCCCACGGGGACGACTCCGCCTGGACGCCGCTGATTACCCCCAACACCCGTCAGTTGGGCGGTTGTTGTGGCATGCCGCCTCTGGCCGGTAGGGCCGGAGGGTCAGCGGCGCGAGGTCTCGGCCCGGTCGACCACTTCGGAGGCTTCGCGGCGGATCCGCTCGGTCCCCCAGGCGCCGAGCGGCCCGAGCGCCTGATTGAGAGTGCGGCCGTGCTCCGTCAGGGAGTACTCCACCCGCGGCGGCACCTCGGCATAGACCTTCCGGTGCACGAGACAGTCTTCCTCCATCTCACGCAGATGCTGAGTCAGCATCTTCTCGCTCACGCCCGGTAGACCGCGACGGAGCTCCGCGAAGCGGCGCACGCGATGGGTTTCGAGTTCCCAGAGGATCAGCCCCTTCCACTTGCCGCTCACCACGTCGAGCGCGGCGTCGACGCCGCAGATGTAGGGCCCGCGCCTCGGTGCTCTGGCCATCACTGATCGCCCCTTACGAAAAGGTAAGTACCGCAGTAAATAGTGGGTACTACCGAGAATAGTGGCACTCTCCGAGCATGGAGGAGTGAACGAACAACAGAACCGCGACACCACACAACGCAGCGCTGTCACCCTGATCGGGCTCGGTCCGATGGGACAGGCCATGACCCGGACCCTTCTCAGCGGTGGCCACCCGGTCACCGTCTGGAACCGCACCGCCGGCCGGGCCGACGGCGTCGTCACGGACGGGGCGAAGCTCGCGGCGACACCGCGCGAGGCGGTCGAAGCGAGCGACCTGGTCATCCTCAGCCTCACCGACTACCAGGCGATGTACGACATCCTCGACGGTGCAGCCGGATCGCTCGCCGGGCGCACGCTCGTCAACTTGAGCTCGGACACTCCCGACCGCAGCCGCGAGGCAGCGGCCTGGGCGGCCGGCCACGACGCCGCCTTCCTCACCGGCGGCGTCATGGCGCCGGCACCCACGGTCGGCACGGAGGCGGCCTACGTCTACTACAGCGGCCCCGAGGAGGTCATGGATCGCCATCGGGCGGCGTTGACGCTGCTCGGCGCACCGAAATACCTCGGCGAGGATCCAGGCCTCGCCCAGTTGATGTACCAAGCCCAACTCGCGGTGTTCCTCACCACCCTGTCCGGACTGATGCAGGCAACCGCGATGCTGGGCAGCGCTGGGATGAAGGCCCAGGACGTACTGTCGGAGCTGCTCGACGGCGCCGACTCGATCGGCGACATCCTGAGGGCGGGCGAGGCGACTCCGGGGGCCGCACTGGATGCCGGAGAGCACCCCGGCGACCTCAGCACGGTCACCATGATGGGCGCGACGTCCGACCACATCGTCGAAACCAGCACTTCCCTCGGTCTCGACCTCGCCCTCCCCTTGGCCGTCCAGGCCCACTATCGGCGCGCGATCGAGGACGGAAACGGCGGCGACAACTGGACCCGCATCATCGACGGTATCCGAGCACCACGCTGACCCGACGGCGGCGACACCCGGGGGTTGGCGCCGTAACAGGCCGCACGCTGCCCGACGTTGAGCATCGGGCCCATCCGGCAGCTGTCTGGTTCGTCGGAGGCGTACTGACCGCTGTGCAGCTGCCGGTGGTGCTCACCGCCCTCTTCGCCGGCGGGACGACTGTTCGGGGGAGCCTCCCGCACTGGGGGCCGCATTGGGGCTGGGGGCGCTCGTGGGAGCCGCGAGCTGCACGGCATCGGGGCACGTCTCAGGAAGGCAGTAGCGGCTCCAGGAACTGGCTCGGCTTGCCGTGCCAGAAGATGTCGAGACTGTCCCGGGCCCGCGTCGCCGCGACGAACAGCAGTGATCGGGCCCGCTGCATGTCGCGACGGTGACGCAAGGCGTCCACGGCCCACGCCCGGTTCGTCGTGCAGGTCCGGCGACACGACGGCAGCCAGCGCCTGTGGGTCGTCCACCGAGTCCAGCACATTGCCGAAAGGTGGACCATCGGCCGCCGGGGCCGCACGAGAAGTGGGGGCGCTCCGTGGGCTTGGACGCCGTCGATTCGGCAACTCAACTGTGGGCATTCGCCCACGGCCCGGCGCTCCGCCTCGCCATCATGAGGACATGCAAAAGCTCGAGGCCCACGAGATGCCCTTGCACAAGGTGTTCAGCAGCGACTACGACTTCCACATCCCGGACTACCAGCGCCCTTACGCCTGGGAGGCGGAGCAGGCGGTCCAACTGCTGACAGACCTCGTGGAAGCTCTGGACCGCGGAACGGAGGAGCCGTACTTCCTCGGCTCCGTCGTGCTGGTCAAGAACAGCGGGTCGTCGCGTGCCGAGGTCATCGACGGCCAGCAGAGGCTCACCACCTTGACCATCCTGCTCTCCGTGCTGCGTGACGTCGCAGAAGACGCGGAGATCCGGGACGACCTGGACAAGCTCGTGAGTGAGCCGGGGGACAAGATCCAGGGGCTCGCCAAGCAGCCGCGCCTCGCCTTGCGTGAGCGTGACAAGCACTTCTTCGAGCGATACGTGCAGAACAAGGAAGCCGTACCGCATTTGCTCACGCTCGTGCCGGAGAAGCTCGACACCGATGCCCAGAGGGCAATTCTCCGCAACGCACGGGCGCTGCACGACAGAGTGGCCACCTGGTCGGAGAGGCGTCGACTGGAACTGCTTCGGATGCTCGTCGGGCGGACCTATCTGGTCGTCGTCAGCACCCCGGACCTGGACAGCGCGCACCGCATCTTCAGCGTCATGAACTCGCGCGGACTCGACCTCTCGCCCACTGACATTTTCAAGGCGCGGATCATCGGAGACCTTCCCGAGCCGACCGCCGGTCAGTGCGCCACAGCGTGGGAGGACGCGGAGGAAGCCCTTGGCCGTGACGACTTCGCCGACCTCTTCCTCCACCTGCGCATGATCTACGCCAAGAAGCGGGCAGAGCAGGAACTGCTCAAAGAGTTCCCGGAGCAGGTGCTCAGCCGGTACCTCCCCGGCGAGGGAGAGGTGTTCGTCAACGACGTGCTCCGCCCTTACGCCGACGCCTACGTCCAGGTCCGCGACGCCGTCTACGAAGCCCCCTCCGGAGCCGAGAAGGTCAACACCTGGTTCCGCAGGCTCCAGCAGGTCGACAACAACGACTGGCGCCCCGCAGCGCTCTGGGCGCTGCGCCACCACGAGAACGACCCCGTGTGGCTCGACCGGTTCCTGGGGGCACTGGAACGGCTCTCCAGCAGCATGTTCATCCGGCGCGTCTACACCACTCCCCGTGTCACCCGGTACGCGGAGTTGCTGCGCCAGCTCGATCAGGGCGCCGGACTCGACGCCGAGGCACTGGAGCTGTCGGACCCGGAACGTGCCGAGACGCGGGCGAAGCTGGACGGCGACCTCTACCTCGTTGGCAGGATCCGCAAGTACGTGCTCCTGAGGGTCGACGAGGTGCTTGCACGCGGCCAGGGGGCCACGTACGACCACCCAATCATCACGGTCGAGCACGTCCTGCCGCAGAACCCGAAGCCGGACTCCGAGTGGACCCGTCTCTTCGACGAGGAGCAGCGCCTTGCCTGGACCCACCGGCTGGGAAACCTGGTCCTTCTCAACCGGGTCAAGAACTCGGCAGCCCAGAACCACGAGTTCGCCGTGAAGAAGGTCACCTACTTCGCCGGCCGGAACGGGGTGGTGCCCTTCGCGCTGACGACCCAGGTGCTCCAGCACACCGAGTGGAACCCCGCACTCGTCGGCTCACGGCAGAAGCAACTGGTCGGCCTGCTCGCCGAGGAATGGCGGCTCTAGACGTCCCGCATGGTCGGACGCGAAGGAGTCGGCCGCCTGAGCGGCCTGCACCGGCTCGTGAACGTCCGCCCGGTCGGCCGGGCTGGAGATGCAGTCGATACACACAACGATGCGAGGAGTCAGGACATGGCAACAGAGGCCATCGACGATCCGGAGCCGGCGGAAGACGGACGCGAGCACAAGGTCCTCGCCGTTCTGGACAAGGCGATAGCCGCCCAGAGCCCGCTGGTGCGCAAGAACATCGCCCGAGCCCGTCAGCGCAACCCGGAGGCGACACCGGCCGAGGTGCTCCGCACTCTGGAGCGGATGTACGTCAGCGCCTTGACCGGGACGGGCGCGGCGGTGGGAGGAGCAGCGGCCGCACCCGGCGTCGGCACGGGAGTCGCGCTGGCACTGTCGGCGGGCGAGGCGCTCTCCTCGCTCGAGCTCAGCGCCCTGTTCGCGCTCTCGGTAGCCGAAGTCCACGGAGTCTCCATCGACGAGATCGAGCGCCGCCGGACCATCGTGATGGGGGTCATGCTCGGCGGGTCGGGTTCGGCCACCATCACCAAGGTCGCCGAGCGTACGGGGCAGCACTGGGGACGTCAGGTCGTGGCCAAGGTGCCTGTGGAGACGTTGCGCCAGATCAACAAGATCCTGGGGAAGAACTTCGTCACCAAGTACGGGACCAAGCAGGGGATCATCGTGCTCGGCCGAGTGGCACCGTTCGGCATCGGCGCCGTGATCGGCGGTGGTGCCAACGCCGCCCTCGCCACGCTGACGGTGCGGGCCGGCCGCCGTGCGTTCGGCCCACCGCCGGAGTCGTGGCCGGAGCCGACGCAAGGTCCCTGACGGCACCCTTGTCCGCGAACACGCACCTCATGCGTCCTGACGGACCGTCGACCGCCGGGTGCCGGTCGGACCGGTACCCGGCTCCGAGAGCAGGACGACAGCCCACACGGCCTCGCCCGGCGCCGCCGACCTGGGAGTGACGCCCCAGTCGGCAGCAAGTGCCTCGACGAGGAGCAGCCCACGGCCCGACTCACCCTCCGGGACCTGCGGTCGTGGCCCGGCTGCCGGCTGACGTTCGGCGCGTGTGTCGGTGACCTCGACGCACGCCGCATCGGGTGTGGCCGTGAGCCGCAGGTGAAAGTCCCGCCCGGGGACATGCCCGTGCGTCACGGCGTTGGCGACCAGTTCGGCCGCCACCAGGGTCACGGCCTCGTTGCCGAGTCCCTCGTAGGGGTACCCCCACTCGTGCATCCGGTGCGACACGAGACGCCGGGCGAGGCGCGCCCCGCGCGGGGTGGACGTGAACTGCATGGCGAACTCCCGGACGGGCGCCGAAGTCTGTGTGATCGGTCGGGTCATGCCCTCACCCTGAGGGCGGGCTGACCCCTGTGACCAGGGAGGACGCGCGCACGGCGTTCCGCTGTACGCGGAGGTACGCTCTGCGTACGCGCAGCCTTCACGGCACGGTTGTTCATGATCGTCACGCCCGTCGGGACGGCGCCAGGCCCTCCGGTGTCACCCCGCAGGAACGAACACGGTCAGCCGAAGCACCGCTGCGAGAGCGAACGGCCCGGGGAAGACGTACCACCTCGTGCGCAGCCATGCCGTTTTGACGAAGAGAAGCGTCAACGAAGCGCTGAGTGCGGTCAGCACCAGGGCGACACCGGCGGACAGGGCGGTGTAGTTGTCCGCTTCGTGGTCCCACGGTCCTTCCGGTTCGATCGCGAAGGCGAGGAACACCCAGTACGCCGTGCCCAGGTGCAGCGCCCCCACCAGAGCAGCGCACACCTCGGTCCCGAGACGACTCGGCGGCGCCGGTGCCGCTTCATGTCGTCGACGCCAGAAGACGTCGAAAGTCTCGATGTGCCGCCGGATCTCCGCCAGGATCACGTTGCTGCCACCTGTTGCCGGGAGGACCCAGGGTGTCTCCTCGCCGTTGGCCATGGCGAGACTGCTGATGAAGCGCACCAGATCCGGGGCAGGTACGAAGGAGTCCCGCAGCCATGTGGCGAAGACTGCCGCTTCGTCGACGGTGACATTTCTGAGCGTGATGAAGGCGTAGTCGGGCTCTTCCATGGACGAGGTGCCGTCCATCCAGACATCGGGAGCCAGCGCGATCTCGAAGGAGAGCACCTGCTGGCGTGCGTCGCCGAGGTCCGGTACTCGACGACGGGGTGGGCGAACGCTGGCCGTAGAGCCTCTTCCAGTTCCGGGAGGCTGGACCGCCATGCGCCGCCGTCCTCCCGGGGAGGGTAGAAGCCGATGTTCGTCCGGTAATTGCGTTCGGTTGCCACTCTGTCTGTTCCTCTGGTCCGTATCTCGCTCACGGCACGTAGCGTGTCGACCCGGGTGTCCCCGTCATCGCCATCGTGGATTGCCAGTACGCCGCGCTGTCCTTGCCAACTCACTCAGCGCGTCTGCATGAATATCGGTCGCATGTGTGACCAGCGCGATCGGCGCGTTGGAGCACGACCACCTGGCCCAGGCCTGAATTGGGCAACGCCACGCGTCGGACAGGGCCGGCCGGGGGCGGCAGCGGCGACCACTATTCGGAGTCGGGGTGCATCTGTACCCACCGGCCGTCGATGTACTTCATCTCCACGCCGTAGTACGGCTGTGGCGGGGCGACCGGCCGCTGGTCGCGGCGTTGCGCTGTCGGAGGCTTGGGGCGGCGGCCGGGCTGTGCCTTCTTGGCGCCCTGCTTCGTCCTGGTGTCGCGCTTGCGCAATGCTGCGATTCGCTTGAGGAGCTCGGCGCGGCTGATGTCCTTCGGTGCCCGACTCGGACCGGCCGTCGCCGCTGCACGGACCGGCGAGCGGTCCGGGGCCGACGACTGGCAGGCCCGGTGCACCGGCTGTCCGCCTGCGATGAGGACGAGCTTCTTCCTCGCCACTGGTTGACGGCATACGACACAACGCTTGGGCGCAGGCTCGGACTTGAACGCGTCAGACACGATCCCCCCGGATGGCGAGTCCTGATGGGGCAGAACGATAGGCGTTTGGCGGGCAGTTCGGGAGAGTTCAGGCGAAATCAGTTGTCTCTCCGAGAAGGCGTGGTGCCCAGTGCGCGGCGGCGGGATTGTGCAGTGCCTTTGCGATCGGGCCCAAATCCGTTGGCGCCGACGTTGCCGCGGCATGGCGAAGCGGGAGTCATCAGTGGGGGACGGGCACGCCCTTCGCTCGTGCCACCAGAGCGAGTGAGCCGCCGCTGATACCTGTAGCGGTGCGTGACGAGGAGATGGCGTGGTTCTCCGGCCGGTTGCGGGACGGCCGGTGGCACAATCCCGGCATGGACCAGGGGGAGGCGGCTATTTGGGCCGCGGGCATCGGTGTCGGAGCAACGCTCGTCATGGCGCTTGTGGCCGTGGAGACGGGTCGCCGCGCGAACAAGGCTGCACTCGACGCCGCGCGGGAGGCGGGGAGGGCTCAGGTCGAAGCGGCGTTGGCCGGTGTGCGGCTCCAGTTGGACGGGCTTCGCGAGGACGCGCTCTGGCAGGCCCGGCGGGATGCGTACGCGCAGTTCCTGAACGGCGTCGAGAACGTGCGCATGGCGCTCGTCCACCTGGCGGTGGCCGGGCCTCGGTACTTCGAGGAGGGAATGGGGCGCGGGAGCGCGGTGGGGGAGGGCCTGACCCACGCGCGTGAGCAGTACCGGGACCTGCTGCTGCGTCACTCTGCTCTGCGCCTGTCCGCGGATGATCCCGAGGTGGCGGACGCGGAACGGCTGTCCCGGCTGGCGGGCCGGCTGATCGAAGACTTCGACGACTACGCGGGTGCGTTCCCGGCGGGTGACCCCACCCCGTCGTGGCGCCGGTTCGAGTCGGGCATGGACGAACTGCGCGACGGCGTCGAGGAGTGGGCGCTGAACGCGCGCCGCCGGGTGCAGGAGCGGCGGGCGGTGGGGGTACCGCCGTCACGGCCGGAGGACGGCTGAGCGGTTGTGGCTGTCCGGGTGGGTGCGATGGATCGGCTCTCACGCGGGAGGGTGAGCCTGGCGGCTCGGGGCCCGAACGGGGGTGTGGTGTGCGTAGCGTTGATCGGGTGGGGGTTGGTGGGGTGCGAGGCGGTACGGGGTGCTGGTGTACGCGGGAGCCGGCCGGTTGTACGCGGGGTGGGGCGTGACCGGGGGTAGGGCGGTGGCATTGGGTGTGGGCGCGGGTGCGCGGGAGGTGGTGTGCGGATGACGGTGGACGACGAGCAGCAGCAGGCGGAGCAGGGGCCCGGGTCGGGCATCTTGCATGTGTTCGGGCGGCAGTTGAAGCGGTTTCGGGAGTGCACGGAGTACGACCGGGCGGCGTTACACGCCGGGCTTGCAGGCCCATTCACCTTGATGGAAAGCAAGGATGGGCGGAGGATTGCTTACGCAGAGGTGCAGAGCGACAGTCGCCTGTACACAGACCGGAACAGAGTCAGGCAGTTGGAAGCCACGTACGGAGTCATCCGCGCACAGGCTCTGACTCCAACGGAGTCGCTGGCCCTGGTTGAAAGGTTGTTGGGAGACAGATGAGCGGGCGGAGTATGCAGGCGGACTTGGCGTGGTTCAAGAGCAGCTACAGCGCTGGTGACGGCGGTGATTGCGTCGAGGTCGCGGCGCGCCCCGACTCAGTGCACGTTCGGGACTCGAAGGACATCACGGTGCCGATGCTGACCTTGCAGCCGCAGGCGTGGACTGCCTTCGTCGGCTTCGCGGCTGTGAGCGGTGGCCTGTAGGTACATGGTCGGCTGGCGTGGGGCGGTTCCCGACAGCTTGGGAACCGCCCCACGGTGTTTACGTCAGATGTCCGCCGTGGCCGGCTCCGGCGGCGATCTCCGCGTCGAGCCGCGCCTGGAAATGCGCGTGCGCGGCCCGCATCTTCGACTCGGCCGTCGAGGACGACTCCGACGATTACGCCGACGACATCCCGGACTCCTTCGAGTCCCTGCTCCACGCCTGCAAGGCGGGTTCCCTGCGCGAGCTGCCGCTTCGCTGGCACTACCGCAGCCGCCACGAGAACCTGATCACCTTCAGCAACCGTGCGTTCTACCAGAACGGGATGGTCACATTCCCCGGAGCCCTCGATGAAGGTAACGACGTCGGCGTGGCCTTCCTCAAGTCCGACGGCGTCTACGACAGGGGAGGCCGTCGGGACAATCGGACCGAGGCCGAATTCGTGGCACAGCGCGTCCTCCATCACTTCGACACGCGGCCAGGCCGCACGCTCGGTGTCGTCGCGCTTTCCCAGGCCCAGGCATCCGCCATCGACCAGGCGGTGCAGCAGGCGAGGCTCATGCGTCCTGATCTCGACCACTGCTTCACCGAGGATCGCCTGGACGGCTTCTTCGTCAAGAACCTCGAATCCGTGCAAGGTGACGAGCGCGACGTGATGATCATGTCCGTAGGCTACGGGCCCGACGAACACGGCAAGCTCGGCCTGAACTTCGGCCCTGTCAACAAGTCCGGCGGCTGGCGACGCCTCAACGTCGCGGTCACCCGCGCCCGCTACCGCATGGAGGTCGTCGCCTCGTTCCGTGGCACGAGCCTTGCCGACAGCACCAACGAGAGCGTCCAGCACCTCAAGCGCTACCTGGAGTACGCCGAGAACGGCCCCGCCGTCCTCGCCCGCGACGTCGTCCAGACCGATGCCGAGCCCGACAGCCCCTTCGAGGAGTCCGTGCTGGAGGTCCTGCGCGGGTGGGGTTACACGGTGCAGCCCCAATTAGGGGTCGCCGGATACCGCATTGACATCGGCCTTCGTCACCCGGAGATGCCGGGAGCCTACGCGCTCGGCATCGAGTGCGACGGTGCGATGTACCACTCGTCCAAGACCGCGCGGGACCGGGACCGACTGCGTGAACAGGTCCTCGGCGGTCTCGGCTGGCGGCTGTACCGAATCTGGGGCACCGATTGGTACCGCGGCCGGGTCGGGGCCGAACTGCGCCTGCGCGAGGCGGTCGAGCAGGCTGTGGCCCAAGGGCCGCTCGCTGCTGCGCCCGCAGTGCATCGTGCCTCGTCTTCGGTGGACGGGCTGTCGCCGACGGCGCCGAGCTCTGCGGTGAGCGCGGCAGGTTCGGAGCACCGCGTGTCTGTTCTGGCCGTTCCCGTCCCGCGCCAGGAGCTTCCCGAGACCCGCGTCGAATACGAGCGGGTGCCAGTCGACACGGACGTCGAGCGCGAATGGAGTGCCGAATACCGGACTGCTTCGGTCGAAGTTGCCCCGCGCCACGAACTCCATACGCCCGAGGCGAGGCCGGCACTGCGCAAGGTGCTGGCCGAGATCATCGCGGCGGAAGGGCCGATCCATGAGGATCTGTTGGTACAGCGCACCCGAGAAGCGTGGGGGGTGGGCCGGGCCGGAAGCCGTATTCGGGACAACGTCCGAGAGGTGGCGCAGGCCCTGGAGCGGTCGGGGTCGATCTCTGCTGACGGTTCCTACTTCGACTCCGCTCAAAGGGGCGCGCTCAAGGGGGACACACCCCGGAAGGTGATGCATATCGCCCCGGCCGAGCGGTACTTGGCTCTGTGCGAGCTGGCTGCCGAGTGCCCGGGGATGTCCGAGGAAGAGTTGATCAAACAGGCCTGCGACTTCTTCGGCTGGCGGCGCGTGGGCAAGGACATCCGTGACTGCCTGGCGGCCGATATTGAGGAGCTCTACCTGCTCGGCAGACTGGAAGGGGGGCCGGGGCGGGTCGGCGCGGTGCGCTGACCGGGACGGTTACGGCCCCATGAGCCCGCCGATCCACCGTTGCGTGGGCGACCAAGCCGGCGCAACGCTCCGCGCGTAGGCAAGAGAGCCCGCGGAAGTCCACATGATCAGTTGGCCGCTCCCTGTTACGTTCGTTGGGCGCGGAGCGGCTCCCCAGTGTGCTTCTTTCTCACTTCTTCTTACGAATCAGCGTGCTAACTTCCCCGCCCCGCGCAATGTCCCGGAGCTCTCGTGACCAGGCCGGAAACGCCCACGCGTGGGCGCTGACCAGTGCCCCCAGCGCCGGCCGCCGTGGAGCGGGCCAGCAGGGCGAACGCCTCGGGGGTGAAGCCAGTGTCCAGCCGACGCGGACGTGCCACGGTCAGTCAGGAAGTCTGTCGCTTCGAGGTGTGCCAGGAGCCGCCGCGCGAGGCGTGCGTCGCGCGGGGTCGACCGCATCGTGAACCTGTGCGCGGTGACTGTGCGTGAACGAGTCTCGCGGATGTCGCGGTTGCTGGTTTCGTACGCTCAACACTGCTGGCGCAAAAGCACTTTGACCAGCACAGTCGCCTGGACTCCAGGCTGGTGTACGCGGGCACGCGGAGTGTGTTGGGAGCACGGCCGCGCAGTGCGTTTGAGGATCGCGGGGTGTTCGTCCGGGCGTGTCATGCGGTGAAACCCGTTGGCAGTTGGGAGTCGGCCCCGCATAGCGTCGGCCGCATGGCTGACGACTGCTTCGGGATTCCGCGGCTCGCCGCGATCTACGACCCACTCGACCCCGATCGCAGCGATCTCGACGCGTACGTGCGCATGGCTGAGGAGCTCGGAGCGCGACGGGTGCTCGACATCGGGTGCGGGACAGGTGTGTTCGCACTCCTGCTGGCCGACCGCGGGATCGAGGTCATCGGCGTCGATCCCGCCCGGGCTTCCCTCGATGTGGCCCGTGGCAAGCAGGGCAGCGAGCGGGTGCGCTGGATCTGCGGCGATGCGGCGACGCTCCCACCTCTGCAGGTCGACCTCGCGACAATGACGGCGAACGTCGCCCAGGCCATCGTCGATCCGCAGGCGTGGCAGGAGACCTTGCTCGGGGCCTGTTCGGCACTGCGGCCCGGCGGACACCTGGTGTTCGAGACCCGGGATCCGGCCAGGCGCGGCTGGGAGGAGTGGAACCGCGAGGACTCGTACGGCGTGCGGGAGATCCCGGACGTCGGCGCGGTGGAGAGCTGGGTCGAGCTGATCGAGGTGAGCGGCCCGCTGGTGACGTTCCGCTGGACCTACGTGTTCGCGGCGGACGGCCAGGTGCTGGCGTCGGATTCGACGCTCCGATTCCGCGAACGGGAAGAGATCGAGGCGGACCTGGCCGCACATGGTTACGTGGTGAAGGACGTTCGCGATGCACCGGACCGTCCGGGCCGGGAGTTCGTCTTCCTCGCCAAGCGCCCGGAGGCGTAGGCAGGAGCCTGGGACGCCGACAGCCATGCGGTCGGCGCCTTGATCAGGGTGCGGTCCCACTGGTTGGGACGGGGACGGGACGGGGTCGACGGCGTCTGCACGGGGCAGCGCTGTTCGGCACGCCGGACGATCCCTGGCATGTGGTCGCGTCCCCGGAGCGCTGGGCCGGTTGCCGGTAGGCGATCGTCGGACCACCCCGTGCGGGGCGGGTGCCGGCGGCCGTCCCCTCTGGTGGGTTCGCGTAGTCGCATGGCGATCCGACCGGTCCGTGACACAGGCTCGGGGCTGCTGTCGCGCCACAGGATCGCGGACTTGAATGCCGGTCCGACCGGACTGGGTGTACGCGATCCGCCACGTCCGCCCGATCGACCAGAGAGGGCGGCCCGGCTCGAAGGCATCGGCGCCGGCCCCTCGCGTGTTACCAACCGGTAAGGAATGATGGGGGACAACCATCCACGCGCTCGGGGCGGAGCAGGCAGTGACGACTTTCGAGGACCGGGCCACGGTGCACGCCTTCCGGGACGACGCCCTCGGCGAGCACGACGCCGTCGGGCTCGCCGAAGCGATCCGGCGGGGCGAGGTCGGCGCCGGCGAGGTCGCCCGGGACGCGGCGGCGCGGGTCAGGGCGGTGGAGGCGCGGCTCAACGCCGTTCAGGTGCATGTCGACGCTCCGGCGTACGGCTCCGGGGCGGGCGGCGCCTTCGCCGGGGTGCCGACCTTCGTCAAGGACAACACCGACTACCTGGGGCTGCCCACCGGGCACGGCAGCGCCGCGTTCGCGCCGAGGGCAGCGCGGCGGCATGCGCCGTTCGCCCGGCAGTTCCTGAGCACCGGCGTCACCGTGCTGGGCAAGACCCGGCTGCCCGAGTTCGGGTTCAGCCCGACCACGGAGTACGAGGACGCCGAGCCCGTCCGCAACCCGTGGCACACCGGCTACTCGTCGGGCGGTTCGTCGGGCGGCAGCGCAGCGCTCGTCGCGGCCGGAGCGGTGCCGATCGCGCACGCCAACGACGGTGGTGGCTCGATCCGGATCCCCGCCGCCTGCTGCGGACTCGTCGGGCTGAAGCCGACCCGTGGCCGGGTCGTGGCGAACGCGCAGGGCCGCCAACTGCCGCTCGACATCGTCTCCGACGGCGTGGTGAGCCGATCCGTGCGGGACACCGCCGCCTTCCTCGCCGCTGCTGAGACGCACTGGCGCAACCCGAAGCTGCCGCCCCTCGGCCTGGTCGAAGGCCCCTCGGAGCGACGGCTGCGCATCGGCGTCCTGCTGGACTCGCCGAACGGCGTCCGCTCCGACGCCGCCACCCGGGCGGCTGTCACGCAGACGGTGGCAACGCTCGAACGGCTCGGCCACACCGTGGAGCCGGTGGAGTTGACGATCGATCCCCGCTTCACCGAGGACTTCCTCACCTACTGGGGCATGTTGTCGTTCCTGATCGGCGTCACGGGGCGGACGCTCGGAGCGGAGTTCGACCGGCGCCGCATGGACGGCCTCAGCCGGGGACTGCGCGAGGCGTACGTGAAGAGCTGGCAGCGCACTCCGGGAGTGCTGCGGAGGCTGAAGCGTACGCGGGAGGCGTACGCGGCGGCGTTCCGCGGGCTCGACCTGATCCTTTCCCCCGTGCTCGCCCACACCACGCCGCAGATCGGCCACCTCAGCCCGGCCGTCCCCTACCCGACGCTGATCGAGCGGATCCTCGCGTACGTCGCGTTCACGCCGGTCAACAACGTCGTCGGGACGCCGTCGATCTCGGTGCCCGCCGCGCAGGCGACCGAGGACGGGCTGCCCATCGGCGTCATGTTCTCCGGCCGCCCCGGCGACGAACGCACCCTGCTGGAGGTCGCGTTCGCGCTGGAGGCCGACCGTCCCTTCCGGCGTATCCAGGACCTCTGACACCGGGAGAGTTCTCCGCGCCGTGGATAGGGGACGGGAGAGCCGGCGCGGTGCGCCGACCGGGACGGTGCCGGTCCTACGAGCCCGCCGACGCACCGTTGCGCGGGTGTACCGAGCCGACGCACCGTTCCGCGCGTAGCCAAGAGGGTGCCAAGGGAGGAGCCCGCTGAAAACCATATGATCAGCCGGCCCGTCCCCTGTTACGTTCGTTGTGCGCGGGGCGGCTCCCGAGTGTGCTTCCTTCTCACCTTCTTCTGATGAAACAGCGTGCTCACTTCCCGCCCCGCGCATCACCCGGTCGTTCGTCCCGGGAGGGGGAGAACAATCATGTCCGGCACCGCGGCCACGAGCCGTACCCATCCCGACGCCGCCCACTCGCGCAGCCTCGATGCTGTGCTTCTGTCGCGCCGCGGAAGCGTGTACCTGCCTGCCGCCGGGCCCGTGTCCGAGCCGGCCGGTGAGCGTGGCGCGGCTCTGATCGAAGCCGACCTCGCCGACCGTGGCTACCTGGTCGCCCCGCCGCTGCGTGCCGCGTTCGCCGCACTCGATGCCGGCGCGATGGGCGCCGTTGGCCGCGCCCTGCTCTCCGACATCGACCGTGCCCTCGGCGCCGACCGGCCGCACGAGCCTCTGCTGCGTGACTTCCCCGACAGCACTCCGCACGACACCTACGGGCACTATGTCGAGCGGGTGCTCAGCGTGCTCTTCCAGCGCCCCGAGCAGCCGTGCGTCCTCTGCGGCACCGTGGACTCCGTCGTGCCCGTGTCGCCGTGTGCCCACCTGGTGTGCGGCACATGCTTCGACGGCGCCGACTTCTCTGCGTGCCCGGTGTGCGAGCGGCGCATCGACCCCTCCGACCCCTTTCTGCGCCCCCAGCGTCCGCGTCGGCAGCTGTTCCGCCGCGCCGCGTCCCCCGAGCGCCTGCGGCTGCTGTCGTACGGCGGCGACTTCACGGGCCGTCAGGCGGACGCCGCCCGCGAACTCGCCGCACTGCTTGCCCGCACCGGCGCGCTCAGCCCTCAGGATGCCGACGACCTCGACGCCCTGCTCGCCGCCCGGCCCCACGACGACCTGGACCGTCTGCCGGACAGTGTGCCGGGCCGGGAGACGAAGGCGCGCCTGGTCTCGTGGCTGCTCGCGGACGACGCGGGCCTTCCGGCAGCACTGCCCGTCGCGGCCGGACTCGTCGACACGGCCACCGATGTGCTGCGCGTCCTCGCGCTGCGCTCCGGCGGCGACGCCGGGCTGGTCGCGATCCCGCGCTTCGCCCCTGTGTCCCGGCCGCTCCGCCGTGCCCTGCTGTCGCTCGTCGACGCACTCGACCCGGCCCAGGCCGCCCAGGACATGTGCCGCTATCGGCGGGCGTGGATCCACGCGGCCGAGCGACTGCACCCCTTCGAGCACGCGGACCGGTACCCGCGCGCGGCGCTCGCCTTCGCCGCGCTGCGCGGCACCCGCCTCGGTGACGACGCCCTGTCCGCCGCACTGCGCAAGGCCGCGGTGAACGTGGACGGCATCGACGTCAGTGGTGCGGCCGTCACCGCTCACAGCTGGAGCGGCCAGGTCGAGGCCGCGCTCACAGCCGGCGATGTCGCGGGCGCGCTCGTGCTGCTGGAGCGCCGGCCCGGCGAACTCGTGCGCCGCCTCGACCACTTGCTGCGCCTCGCCGGTGAGCACGCCGACGCGGTCGTCACCGCGCTGGAACGCACGATCGGCCGCGTGGCACCGGCTGTGCTGCTGTCCGCGCTCGGCGCCGTCCGCACCCGCTCCCGGGAGCGCGCGGTCCGCGTGTTCTTCCCCAAGGGGGCGGCGGCGAAGACCCACATGGCCGACGACGACCGGGCGGCGCTGCCGGAGACCGTCGTGCGTTCGGTCGTCGACGTCCTCACGGCGGAAGTGCTGCGCCGGGCAGGCCGGGCGGCCCCCGTGGAGGTCGCCGTGGTGGACTCCGCGCTGGACGGTGTCGTCGCCCCGTTCACCGAACGGACCGCGTCCCGGGCCCTGGTGACCCTGCCGCGCGGCAGTGAACTCGCCCTGCCGGACGGCAGAACGCTGCGCCTGTTCCTGCACTGGATGGAGAGCCCCACCTCCGGACGGACCGACCTCGACCTGTCGGCCGCCATGTTCGACGCGGACTGGGGGCGGCTGGGGGAGTGCGCGTACACCAGCCTGCGATACGCGGGCTCGGCCGCCGTGCACTCCGGGGACCTCCAGGACGCGCCGCCGCCGCTCGGTGCGAGCGAGTTCGTCGACCTCGACCTGGAACGGCTCGCCGCCACAGGGGTGCGCTACGTCGTCGCGGTCGTCTACTCCTACAACAATGTGCCGTTCGGTGATCTGGCGGAGGCCTTCGCCGGTCTGATGGTGCGGGACGCCCCTGGGAACGCCGGGCCGGTGTTCGACCCGCGCTCCGTCGAGCAGCGCTTCGACCTCACGGGCAGCAGCCGCGCCAGTGTGCCGTTGATCATCGACGTGCGGGACCGCACCATGCGCTGGCTCGACGTCGTCAAGGGCGTCACCGGCACGCACCACGCCGTATGGAGCGACGCGCACGGCCTGGCCACACTCGGCCACCGGCTCACCGACCTGTTCGCCTCGGGCGCGCGCGTCGGACTGGGCGAGCTCGCACTGTGGCAGGCAGCGGCCCGGGCCGCCACGGTTGTCGTGCGCCACACGGACGGTTCGCGGAGCACGTACAGGCGGCGGGACGGCGAGGGCGTGACCGCGTTCGCGGCCCGGATCGGCTCGCCCGACACCGAGACGGACGGCCGCGTGGCGACTCCTGGGCTTGCCTACCTGCTGCGGGGCGACCTCGAACTGCCCGACGGGAGTGAGGTGTTCGCCTTGTACCCGCTCGGTCTCGACGCATCGCGGGTACGGCTGCTCGCGGCGTCGGACACGGTCACGGCACTGGCGCCGTGATGTCCGCTCCGTCCGCCGACGGAGCGGACATCAGGCGCCTGTGACGCCGTCGATGCTCTCGCGCAGGAGATCCGCATGCCCGTTGTGGCGCGCGTACTCCTCGATCATGTGGATCAGGATCCAGCGGAGCGAGACCGTCTCGCTGCCCACCACGGCCGCATTCTCGGGGGCCAGCCTGCCAGGGGCGTCGAGGGGGGCTTCGGCGGTCAGTTCGCGGGCCCGCTCGATCTCCGACCGCCAGACCTTCAGCGCGTCGTCGATCCCTCGCCCGGGGACCAGCCCGTAACCGAACTGCTGGTCCTCCCCGTACACGAGCGGCACATCCAGCGCGGCGAACACCCTCTGGAACCAGTTCCGTTCCACCTCGGCCATGTGCTGGACCAGACCGAGAAGTGTCAACGACGAGGCCGGCACGGACGCCTGACGCAGCCGACTGTCGTCGAGCTCCGCGCACTTGAGAGCGAGCGTCGCGCGGTGGAAGTCCAGCCAGCTGTCCAGCATGGCGCGTTCATCGGCGTGGGGAGGCGGGACGGGCCGGCCGTCCGGTGTCGTCGTCATGCTCGACACCCTTCCCCGGGCCACGGACACGGACACACGGGGTCGGGCGGGAGCGGCTCGGCCGAGGAACCGGGGCAGGGCCGTGTCCCAGCACACGGGACCCGCGTCCTTCAGCAGCCCAGGGCGCCGGTCCCAGGGTCCGCAGGCGGTGCCGTCCGGGTGGCGGGTCGAGCCGTCGGCCCCGGCCACGTCTGCGGCGTGCGGACATGGCGCGGGTGATCCGGGCCGGCCCCTGCACCGTCGCGACCTGGGAGTACGCGGAGCCGTGGTCGTACGGTGGCCGCAGCAGTGGTGATCTTTCGGCCATCTTGCGGTGCTCGCGCCACCGTGATTGAAGCGTCAATCACGGAATTGGTGCAGACCACTCGACGCCGCGGGCTGCGGCGGCGCCGCGCTCCCCGATCGTCGGCTTTCGGTCACCACCATGGCAAGGACTCGTCGCCCGCCGAAGTCCCGGATATGGTCCCGCCGTTGAAGGCCCGAAGGGCCCGAGCTCCGCGTGAGCTCGTCATCGACCGTACGGGGGGCGAGGGGCACGACTGTTGCGCACACCGCCCGGTACCACCCGGGCCCGCGACAACCTTGCCTCCTCCGGCCCGGACGTATCACGGCGCTCCTCGGAGTCCAAGGTGAGCCACCTCCTCCGTCGTGCACTCTCCGGGAGATTCCATGAACTGTCGAAGACGCCTGTCCACGCTGGCCGCCGGTGTGCTCGCCACCGCCGTCGCCGCCGGCCTCATGCAGGCCCCGGCGGCCGCCTCGGCCCGGCCCGAGCCCCCGCCCGCAAAGGGTGTCGACGTGCCGCGTGACCGTTCGTCCGTGCCGTCCGGACAGCGGGACGCCGTGCTCGGCGAAGGGTGGCGGAGCTCGAAGGACCTGGCCTGGACGACGACGTCGGACGCCCAGGGCTTCCACATCCTGACGGCGAGCGAGAGCACCGGATACGCGTGGAGGACCACGGCCTCGCTGGCGGAGCCGGGCTTCGACGCCGACGCGTGGATAGGCAACGCGTGCGTCACGGCATCCGGGAAGCATGCCGTCGCCGTGTACGCGCCCCGGACGTTCACCAACAACCCCGAGCTGATGGCGCGCGGAGGGTTCACCGCGGTCGTCGACCTGACGTCGGGGAGTGTCCGCAAGCTCGATGTGACCGCCTCGCTCTCGTACTACAACCCGGGCTGCGGCGCGGGCGAGACAGCCGTGCTGACCCAGTCGGCGGGCGAGGACAAGAAGCACACGCGACTGATCACCGTGGACGCGGCCACCGGCAGGCTCGGTTCACCCGTGGTGACGCGCGGCCAGGTCACGTCCGCCGTGACGACGGAGCGCGGCGTCGTCGCTGCCTTCGGTTCGCAACTCGTGTCCGTCGACGACGCCGGTGCCAAGACCGTCCTCACCAAGACGTCGGGCACTCCGTACCGGATCACGCCGGACGCCGACGGCGGCGTCGTGTTCCTCGACCGCCAGGCACGCAAGAACAAGAAGACCGAGGCCGTCACCCAGGTCAAGCGCCTGACGGGGCGCGGCAAGCCCGCTGTCATCGGCCGGGGAAAGCTGTCCGCGGTCGGTCTGACACGTGCGACCGGCAAGGTGTTCCTCACCGGTGACGTCAGCGCGGACAAGCAGCTGCCGCGCGGTGTGGCACGGCTGGAGGGCTCGTCGAAGGACGCGATCGTCTCCACCGTCGGCAAGGCCGTCGTCGAACGCACCGTGTGGGCCGACGGCGTCGGTTCCCCGGACTACCTCCACCGCAACGAGGCCACCGAGGCCAGGCCGGTGAGCATCAGGACCACCGTCAAGGAAACCGGCAAGCACGCCGACTTCGTCGTGAAGCCGCTGGCGTCCACGTCCCGGGAGTGGGAGGAGGGCCGGACGCCCTCCCCGCGACTGACCGGGAAGAGCCCGGCCACCAAGCCCGGCAAGGCCCGCGCGTCGTCCGCCGCCTCCACGGCAGGGGCCGCGCACGTGTCCGCCGCCTCCACTGCGGCGGTCGCGGCGGCAGGCTCTCCGACAGAGGTGATCGAATCGGAGCGCACCTGCTCCGTGCCGCGCAACGACCCGCGCAACCAGGCCATGCAGCCCAAGCCACGGCAGGTCGAGTGGGCGGTCGACCAGACGGTCACCGGCTCCCTCAACACGCACATCTCGCGGCCGGCGAACTGGAAGAACCTCGGCATGCCCGCCTACAGCCCGCAGTCGCTGTTCCTGAATCCGGCGCTGGAAGGCGGCGGGCGGGTGCCCGCACAGATCCTGCTGGGCATCACGGCCCAGGAGTCGAACATGTGGCAGGCGGCGCGGAGTGCCGTCCCCGGTGTGACGGGCAACCCGCTGATCGGCAACTACTACGGGATCGACCTCTACGACGGCAACACCGCCAACGACTGGGACGTGAACTTCGCCGAGGCGGACTGCGGTTACGGCATCGCGCAGGTCACGGACCACATGCGGATGGCCGGCCGCGAGGACGGTCACGGCGGTGCGGCGTGGGACTACCAGAAGCAGCGTGCGGTCGCACTGGACTACACCGCCAACATCGCCGCGGGTCTGCAGATCCTGGTCGAGAAGTGGAATCAGACCAAGCGGGCCGGTGTCGTGGCGCACGACGGCGACCCGAAGCGGCTCGAGAACTGGTTCTTCGCCCTGTGGGCGTACAACTCCGGTTTCTACGAGAACGTCAACGGCAATGAACCGTGGGGTGTCGGCTGGGCCAACAATCCCGCCAACCCCGAGTGGGACGCAGGGCGTACCCCCTTCATGGAGGACCGGCTCGGCAACGAGGACGCCTCCGCGGCCGCGCGCCCGCAGCACTGGCCGTACCCCGAGAAGGTGCTCGGTTTCGCCGCGCACCCGCCGGCGTTCATCGAGTCGCCGGGCACCATGGTGGCGGCGTTCCGCGCCGCCTGGTGGAACGGCACCGACGGCGACGCGACGATCACCGGCAGCGCCAAGCAGAACCGTGCGCGCGTCAAGCCGCCGGAGGACCTGTTCTGCGGGCCGTACAACGAGTGCGACCCGGCGAAGATCTCCGACGATGCTTCCAACGACAGCAGCACCAGCGGGCCGTGCGGGCGCAGCGACTTCCACTGCTGGTGGCACCAGTCCGTCACATGGAAGGACGACTGCTCCTACTCGTGCGGCAACGAGTTCATGCGCTTCAACAGCTCGTACCCCGAGGAGGCCGATGGCACGGCCTACCCGCCGGTCTGCACCACGACCGGACTTCCTGCCGGAGCACGGATCGTGGACGACGTCCCCGGGGGCACACCCGTCGTGCGGCCGGGCTGCTCCAACTCGGGCTGGACGAACCAGGGATCGTTCTCCTTCGACTTCGGCCCCGGAGAAGCGGGTGCGGGAGGCGGCACGGTGTGGCCCGGCAAGGTGGACACCCATCAGATGGGTGCGGGGTTCGGCAGCCACTTCTACATGGGGAGCACCCGCAGCGGTGCCAAGGGGAGCCGCCTCGAGGCCACCGGCACCTGGCGGCTGAACTCCGCCCTCGGGAAGTGGGGCCGGGTCATCGTGCACATCCCCGATCACGGGGACACGACCCAGCAGGCGCACTACAAGATCTACTCGGGTTCGACCTTG
The DNA here is from genome assembly GCF_056436245.1 of Streptomyces sp. NPDC043812. Classification (NCBI taxonomy): domain Bacteria; kingdom Bacillati; phylum Actinomycetota; class Actinomycetes; order Kitasatosporales; family Streptomycetaceae; genus Streptomyces; species Streptomyces sp. NPDC043812. The sequence continues at coordinate 101,235 of NZ_JBWKCY010000011.1, read as the reverse complement.
GTGGGTGAGCGGTACATTCCGACCCGCCATCGGAAGAACACCTGGGTCAACCTGGGCGTCTTCGACTTCACGGGTACCGGCATTCCCGGCGTCTCGCTGTCCACCGTCACGGAGGAGGGCAACGGGGACGACAGGATCGCCTGGGACGCGGTGGCCTTCGTGCCGCTGGCCGCAAAGCCCAAGGAGTTCGTCGCCGTGCTGGGGGACTCGTACGCCTCCGGCGAGGGTGCCGGTTCCTACACCACGGTGAGCAACAACAACTACGGCGAGAGCACGTGGAATGCCTGTCGCCGCAGCAACAGCGCGTGGGCCCGCAAGGCGACCCTGCCCGGCTTCGGATCCACCATGGGTGCGCTGGCCGACAGCAACGACCCGAGCATGGACTTCCAGTTCGTGGCCTGCTCCGGGGCCAATTCATGGCAGTTGTCCGGTCAGCCCAACGAGTGGGGGTACGACGGGAACTTCCACGAGATACCTCAGAACCGGTCGGGTGTCCTCGACGACAACACCACAAAGGTCCTGCTCACCATCGGGGGCAACGACGCCAAGTTCCCCGCGGTCCTCCAGGCCTGCGTCACCACCGGATGCCCTGCCGAGGAGGAGATGCAGCAGGACATCGACGATGCCATGGCCGCTGTGAGAGGGACCATCACGGACATCGCTTTCAAGGCGAGCAATGCCAAGATCGTCCTTCTCGGCTATCCGCAACTGTTCAACGAGAGCGACGCCTTCTGCGTGAGCGGCGTGGGCGGACCCGGCATGATCCGTCTGAACGCGATGGCCCGCTACATGAAGGACAAGCAGTCCGCCATGGTGGCCGGTCTGCAGCAGAGCGGTGTGCGGGTGGTCTTCGAGTCGCCCGACGCGGACTTCGAGGGTCGGCGGGCATGCGACGATCCCGAAGGAATCCACAAGCTCGTGGTCGGGCAGCAGGGCGAGGGGGACTTCGACTGCCCCGGATCGTCGTTCTGCAGCAGCCGCGAGAGCTACCATCCGAGCACCGTCGGTACGACGGCCTACGCCGAAGCCCTCGTTCGCGCGCTGAACAAGCCGTGACCGGGGCTCCTTCCCCGACGAAGGGTGCGGATGTCTAGCCGTCAAGGCGGCACGAGCGCGCCGTGGGCGAAAGCCCTCGGTGCGCTCGTCGGCGCGCTGTTGCTGGGCGTGGTCACGCTGTTCGTCGTCCAGCAGATCACCCAATCACGTCGAGAGGCTGCGGCGTTCCGTGAGACCGAGGAGTACGCCGAACGTCATGCCGAGGCGATGACGGAGCAGTCGGCGACGCGGCTCAAGGACCGTCGTGCCGTGGAAAGCGTCCTGGAGCAGGCCGAAGCCACGGGCGGCGGGGGTGTTTCCCTGCTCTTCGCGTTCGTCAGAGAGGAGTCGACGGCGACCGAGGTCGTGCAGTTCACACAGCCGTACGAAGGCGCAGCCATGCTGATGGCCCCTGCCCTGAGCACGGCCGACCGCTGCTTCACCATTGTGTACGAGGCCGTTGGCACTCCCTCGGTGACCGCGGACGTGACGGCACACGGCAAGGACGTGTCCTGCCTCCGGGTCGCGGAAGAGCTCGGCGGTTAGGCCCTGTCCGCCCGGACATGAGCTGGACGGCCGCGCTCCCGGCCCGGCAGCCATGCCGCCGCCCCCGGTGCTGTGCGGTACCGGGGGCGGCGGGGGTGCCGTGGAGCAGCGTGCAGGCTCAGCCGATCAGTTGCTCGTACGCCGGCAGCGTCAGGAAGTCCTCGTAGTTCTCGTCCAGCGCCACCTTCAACAGCAGGTCGTGTGCCTGCTGCCAGTTGCCCGACGCGAACGCCTCCTCGCCCACTTCCTCGCGGATCGCGGCCAGTTCCTCCGCCGCGACCTTCTTCGCCAGCTCGGGCGTGGCCCGCTCGCCGTTCTCGAAGACCACGCCCGCGTTGATCCACTGCCAGATCTGGGAGCGGGAGATCTCCGCCGTCGCCGCGTCCTCCATCAGGTTGAAGATGGCGACCGCGCCCAGGCCCCGCAGCCACGCCTCGATGTAGCGGATGCCGACCTGGACGGCGCTCACCAGGCCCTGGTAGGTGGGCTGCGCGTCAAGGGAGTCGATGGCGATCAGGTCGCCCGCGGCCACCGCGACGTCCTCGCGCAGGCGCTCCTTCTGGTTCGGCCGGTCGCCCAGCACCGCGTCGAACGATGCCATCGCGATCGGGACCAGGTCCGGGTGCGCCACCCAGGAGCCGTCGAAGCCGTCGCCCGCTTCCCGGTCCTTGTCGGCCTTCACCTTCTCGAAGGCCACCTTGTTCACCTCGGCGTCGCGGCGCGAGGGGATGAACGCCGCCATGCCGCCGATCGCGTGGGCGCCGCGCTTGTGGCAGGTGCGGACCAGCAGTTCCGTGTACGCCCGCATGAACGGGGCCGTCATCGTGACCGCGTTGCGGTCCGGGAGGACGAACTTCTCGCCGCCGTCGCGGAAGTTCTTCACGATGGAGAACAGGTAGTCCCAGCGGCCGGCGTTCAGGCCCGAGGCGTGGTCGCGCAGCTCGTAGAGGATCTCCTCCATCTCGTACGCGGCGGTGATCGTCTCGATCAGGACGGTCGCGCGGACCGTGCCCTGCGGGACGCCGACGTGGTCCTGGGCGAAGACGAAGATGTCGTTCCACAGGCGGGCCTCGAGGTGGGACTCCGTCTTCGGGAGGTAGAAGTACGGGCCCTTGCCGAGATCCAGCAGTCGCTGTGCGTTGTGGAAGAAGTACAGGCCGAAGTCGACCAGGGCGCCGGGGACGGGCTTCCCGTCCACGGTCAGATGGCGTTCGGCGAGGTGCCAGCCGCGCGGGCGCATCACGACGGTCGCGAGCTCCTCGACGGGGCGCAGGGCGTACGACTTGCCCGACTTCGGGTCGGTGAAGTCGATGCGGCGTTCGTAGGCGTCGATCAGATTGAGCTGGCCGAGGACGACGTTCTCCCAGGTGGGGGCCGATGCGTCCTCGAAGTCGGCGAGCCAGACCTTCGCGCCCGAGTTGAGCGCGTTGATGGTCATCTTGCGGTCGGTGGGTCCGGTGATCTCCACACGGCGGTCGTTGAGGGCCGCGGGTGCCGGGGCGACCTTCCAGGAGTCGTCCGCGCGGATCGCGGCGGTCTCCGGGAGGAAGTCCAGCGTGGAGGTGCGGGCGATCTCGGCGCGGCGCTCGCCGCGGCGGGCGAGCAGCTCGTCACGCCGGGGCGTGAACCGCCGGTGCAGCTCGGCCACGAAGGCGAGCGCCGCGTCGGTCAGGACCTCTTCCTGCCGGGGCAGGGGCTCGGCTTCGACGATGGCCAGCGGGGACGGCGCTGGTGCGGACATGAGCTGTCACTTCCTTCAGCGAGCTTCACATGCTTCACGGGCAAATCGCACCCCGATGGCTCCGTGCGGCCGCCGGGACGCCCCTTGAACGGCACTCAGTGCCAAGGCTCCGAGGTACGGCCGAAGGCGCCACCGGATCCTCCGGGCGCTTCTGAACAGTGGATAGTAGTTATCGCATGGTGGAAGTTCAATGGTTTGTTGATATCGAGATTCTCCGGGTCGACAGAACGTGGCGCTCAGTGCCACGCCGTTCACCGAAGGTGTCGTAGATCCCCGGGTGTGTCGATGTCGTAGTCCTCGGCCACGTCCCCGCACTCGACGAGCGTGATCGCTTCCTCGTGCGCCTTCAGATACGCGCGCGCCCCGCGGTCCCCCGCCGCGGTCGCCGCCACGTCCGCCCAGCGGTCGGCCCCGAACAGGGCCGGATGCCCGCGCCTGCCGTCGTACGCCGCCGTCACCAGCGAGGCGCGCGAACGGCACGCCGCCCGTACCCGCGCCACCGCCTGCGCGCCGATGCCCGGCTGATCCACCAGCAGCACCAGGGCCGCGTCCGCGCCGGACGCGGCCAGGGACGCAAGCCCCACCCGCAGGGACGAGCCCATCCCCGTCTCCCACTCCGGGTTGTCGGTCACCTCACAGCCCGTCAGATCCGCCTCCTCGCGTACGAGAGAGGCCGACGCGCCCAGCACCACATGGACCGGTCCGCAGCCGCCGTCGCGCAACGTCCGCGCCGCGTACTCGACCAACGGGCGCCCGTGGTGGGGCAGCAGGGCCTTCGGGCGGCCGCCGAGCCGGCGCCCGCCGCCCGCGGCGAGCAACAGGCCCGCCACGACCGGCTCGTCGTCCGGGGCCGTGGGACGGGGTGATGGCATGGGGACTCCTTCGTTCATTTCGGGCACGATGCGCGGAGGCTGCAACCGCACGGGCTGTCACGGCCGTCCGACGTGGAGAGCACCGGGCGACCTTGGATAAGGTGCTCCTCCAATACTGAGGTTTGCCATGGGGGATCGAGAGTCGATGAGTGGGCGCGCACACCAGGGAACGGTTTTCCAGCCGCTGGGCGAGGACGACCCCAAGAACGTCGCCGGATACAAGCTCGCCGCCCGCCTCGGGGCCGGCGGCATGGGCAAGGTGTATCTGTCGTACACCCCCGGCGGCCGTGCGGTCGCCATCAAGGTGATCCGGCCCGACTTCGGCCAGGACGCGGAGTTCCGCCGCCGGTTCGCGCAGGAGGTGCAGGCGGCGCAGCGCGTGCAGGGTCTGTTCACGGCACCCGTCATCGACGCGGACGCCGAGGCCGAGCAGCCCTGGCTCGCCACCGCCTATGTGCCCGGCCCCTCCCTCGCCGACGCCGTGGCACAGCACGGCAAGCTGCCGGTGGAGACCGTGCTGCTGCTGGTCGCCGGTATCGCCGAGGCGCTGCAGATCATCCACGGCGCGGGCATCGTCCACCGCGACCTCAAGCCGGCCAACGTCCTGCTCGCCGCCGACGGGCCGCGCGTCATCGACTTCGGTATCGCCCGCGCCGCCGACGCCACCTCGCTCACCAGCAGCGGTGTCACCATCGGTACGCCGTCGTTCATGGCGCCCGAGCAGGCGGCCGGCAGCCATGTCACCGCGGCCACCGACATCTTCGCGCTCGGCCAGATCACGGCCTACGCCGCCACCGGGAAGGCGGCGTTCGGCGAGGGCACCTCACACGGCGTGCTCTACCGGATCGTGCACGAGGAGCCCGACCTCACCGAACTCCCGGAGGAACTGCGCGAGCTGGTGACCCGGTGCATGGTGAAGGAGCCGGAGAACCGGCCGTCCGTCGCCGACATCCTCGCCATCTGCCAGGCCGCCAACGGAGGAACGGTGCTGCGCCGGCCGGAGGAGTGGCTGCCGAGCGTCGTCGCCGCGGAGATCACCACCCGCAAGGCGGCGCCCGCGCCGCCCGCGACCCCGCCGGGCGGCCAGGCCCCCGTCGCCGCGCAGGCTCCCGCCCCCACCCACATGCCCACCGCGCACGCGGCGCCCTCGACCCCGCCGCCCGGATTCGGTCCGGCACCGCAGCCGCCCACGCAGCCGCAGGGGCAGACTCCTGCGCAACAGCCGTACACCGCGCCGCAGACGGGGCAGTCGTACGGCTACCCGCAGATCGCTGCCCAGGCGCCGGCGGCATACGGCTATCCGCAGACGGCCGCGCACGCGCAGCACGCCGGTCCGGCTCCGTACGGCACCGGTCCCGTGGCGCCCGTCGCGCCCGCCGCCCCGAAGAAGAAGACGGCCCGCAACCTCGCGATCGCCGTCGCCGCAACCCTCGTGATCGGCGCCGCGGCCGGCGGCGGGATGTACCTCGCCCTGTCCGGCGAAGACAAGGGCAAGGACAACCAGAGCCAGGGCCAGGACAAGAGCGGCTCCGACAAGCAGGGTTCGACCCCGAACGCGGACAGCACGCCCTCGGGTGACGGCGGCGACAGCGTGGACACGCCGCCCGACGAGGAAGCGCCCGACCCGACGCCCAAGGTGTACACCGGGCTCAATGTGGTGGGCAGCTATCACCTGACCCTCGACACCGAACCCCTCGCGCCGGTCGACGACGACACGCCCTCCGACATCTACTACAGCGACATCAGCGAGCACATCCGCACGGAGAACGGCCGGATGGTCCTGCTGCGCCCGGGCCAGACCGGTGACCTGGACACCTGCCGGACCGAGACACGCTACGCCACCACCGTGGAGCTGAAGGTCCTCTCCAAGGGAGCGAGGATCTGTGTGCTGACCGACGCCGGTCATGTCGGTGTGGCGACCTATCAGGGGAAGTCGCCGGAGACCGACCCCAGCCAGTTCATCACTCTCGACGTCACCGTGTGGCGCAATGCCATGGATCCCGCGCCTTCGTCCTAATCCCGTCCGCACGGTGGCGCACCGCGGGCCGGATGGCGTTTACTGGCGCGCACCCCGCGGTGGGTCCTCCCACCGCGGTGCGTCGGGCGGCACAAGGACGTGCGAGGGGCTGGGCTTTGTTGCGGAGCGTGGGGCAGACGCGGGTGACAGGGAGCGGCGAGGATCCGAGAGCGGCGGAGTTACGTGCTGCCGTCGCGCGGCTCCGTCGTGAACTGGCCGGACATCCTGTGGAGTTCAGCGACCGGGGGATCGCCGAGGACGAACTGGCGGTGCTGGCGGCGATGATCGCCGGGGGAGACCCGGAGATTCCGCGGATGCGGCGTTCCCTGCTGCTGATCGCGGGAGCGATCGGCTCGGTCAGCGCGCTGTCCCCCGCCCTGATGCAGGTGCGCACCGCGGTGGACCTCTTCGGCGACGCCCCGCCGAGGCGACCCGTCTGACGGCGCTGTCGAGTGACGGCCACTCAGAAATCCGGCCGGATAACGAACATCGGGTGATCCCAGTCGGACAAGAACTGGTCAAATACTTGTGAGGTAATTGTTGGCACTCCGTCAAATCTGATCCTGCGGTGGCACGCTCAAGAGCGATCACCCCCCACAGGACAAGTGATGGAGATCGTATGACCCCCCACAGCAACACCCGACGCGGCGCTGCCCTCGCGGCCGTCGCCGCCATGGTCGTCGTCGGCGTACAGGCCGGCACGGCAGGCGCTTCGTCGCCGGACCGCGCGGACGACCCCACCACCGCGCCCGCCTCCCCGAACCAGCGTGCGGCGGCCATCAAGTCGGCCCAGGCGAAGGCCGGTTCGGCGGCCGAGGCGCTCGGCCTCGGCGACAACGAGAAGCTCGTCGTCCGCGATGTCATCAAGGACGCCGACGGCACCGTGCACACCCGTTACGAACGCACCTTTGCCTCGCTGCCCGTCATCGGCGGCGACCTCGTCACGCACAAGGCCGCGAACGGCACACTCAAGAGCGTCGACAAGGCGAACGACCACCGCATATCCGTCGCGAGCACCGACGCGAAGCGCAAGGCCGCGGCCGGCGCGCGCAAGGTGATCTGGGCGGGCAGCGGCAAGCCCGTCCTGGCCTTCGAGAAGGTCACCAAGGGTGTGCAGAAGGACGGCACGCCCAGCGAACTGCACGTCGTCACCGACGCGAACACCGGCAAGGAGCTCGTCCGGTACGAAGGCATCGAGACCGGCACCGGCACCAGCCAGTACAGCGGTGAGGTCCCCCTCACCACCACCAAGAACGGCGCCGTCTTCGAACTGAACGACGGCGACCGCGGCGGCCACAAGACCTACGACCTGAACCAGGGCCAGAGCGGCACCGGGAAGCTGCTCACCGACGAGGACGACAAGTGGGGCAGCGGCTCCAACGACAACCGGCAGACCGCCGGTGTCGACGCCCACTACGGTGCCGCGGCGACCTGGGACTTCTACAAGAACGAGCTCGGCCGCAACGGCATCGCCGGTGACGGCAAGGCCGCCTACTCCCGGGTCCACTACGGCGACGCGTACGTCAACGCCTTCTGGGACGACGACTGCTTCTGCATGACGTACGGCGACGGCGAGGGCAACAAGAAGTCGCTCACCGAGATCGACGTCGCCGGCCACGAGATGACGCACGGCCTCACCTCCCACACCGCCGGCCTGATCTACAGCGGTGAGTCCGGCGGCCTCAACGAGGCGACCAGCGACATCCTCGGCACCTCCGTCGAGTTCTTCGCGAACAACAAGGAGGACGTCGGCGACTACCTCATCGGCGAAGAGATCGACATCAACGGCGACGGCACGCCCCTGCGTTACATGGACAAGCCGAGCAAGGACGGCAGCTCCCTGGACGCATGGAAGGAGGGCGCCGGAAACGTCGACGTCCACCACTCGTCCGGCATCGCCAACCACTTCTTCTACCTGCTGGCCGAGGGCAGCGGCAAGAAGACGATCAACGGTGTCGAGTACGACTCCCCGACCTCGGACGGCTCCACCGTCACCGGGATCGGCCGGGAGAAGGCGTACAAGATCTGGTACAAGGCGCTCAGCGCCTACATGACGTCGACGACCGACTACAAGGCAGCACGTGAGGCCACGCTGAAGGCGGTCGGCGACCTGTACGGCGCCGACGGCGCGGAGGCGAAGACCGTCGCCGCCGCCTGGTCCGCGGTGAATGTGAAGTAACAGCCGGAGGCGGGTGCCGGGGAGCGACCGACTCCCCGGCACCCGCTCGGCGTCCCCTGATCCGACATCCCGTCACCGAGGAAATCCGTCCAGCCCGTTGACAACGATGTCAGAAGCATGGTCGAGTCTCCGCGCCGGTCGAAGAACAGGAGAGGGACGCCCCATGCATCAGTTGTTCCGGAGAGTACGGGCACGCACGTCGCGGGCCGTCGTCGTCCCGCTGGCGGCGGCGCTGGTCTGGGGCGGCCTGCTCGCCCCCGCGCCCGCCGCACAGGCAGCAGCACCGGTCGCCGACGACCCCACCGCCCTCGTGAACCCGTTCGTCGGCACACAGAACTTCGGCAACACCTTCCCCGGCGCGAGCGCGCCCTTCGGCATGGTCCAGGTCAGCCCGGACACGGGCGGCCAGGGCGGCTACGACTATCAGCAGGACCGGATACACGGCTTCAGCCAGACCCACCTCTCAGGCGTCGGCTGTTCCGTCGCAGGAGAGCTGCCGCTGATGCCGACCACCGGAGCCGTCGACAGCGTCGACCCCGCGACGTACCGCTCCGCCTACTCCCACGACGACGAGCAGGCCGAACCCGGCTACTACCGCGTGGGCCTGACGTCGTACGGCATAGACGCGGAGCTGACCGCGACACCCCGCACCGGCTGGCAGCGCTACACGTTCCCCGCCACCGGCGAGGCCAACGTGCTGTTCAACACCGGCAAGGCGAACCAGCGGGTGTACGACTCCGAGGTGCACGTCGTCGGCGACCGGACCGTCGAGGGCCGGGTGGAGGCCGGCAACTTCTGCGCGGGCAAGGACCGGCACACCGTCCACTTCACCGCCACCTTCGACCGGCCGTTCGCCTCGCACGGCACCTGGCGCGGGGACACCCGTACTCCAGGCGGCCGGGACGCGGCGGGTGAGGGCGGCAACGGCGCCTGGGTGACATTCGACGCGGCCTCCGACCGGGACGTGGTCGTGAAGGTCGGCCTGTCGTACACCGGCATCGAGGGCGCCCGGAAGAACCTCGCGGCGGAGACGGCGGACTCCTACGACTTCGACGCCACCCGCGCCGCCCTGCACCGGACGTGGCAGCGCCAGCTCGGCAGCGTCGAGGTCGGCGGCGGCACTGCGGACCGCCAGCGTGCCTTCTACACCGCGCTCTACCACGCCCAGTTGCACCCGAACATCGCCGGCGACGTGGACGGCAGCTACGCGGGATTCGACGGCAGGACGCACACCGCGTCCGGTTTCACGCCGTACCAGAACCTCTCCCTCTGGGACACCTACCGGCCGCAGAACCAGCTTCTCCAGCTGCTGCAGCCGAAGGTGGCACGTGATGTGGCCCTGTCCGTCGTCGCCGCCGGACGGGACGGCGGATGGCTGCCGCGCTGGGCACTCGCCAACAGCGAGACCAACATCATGACCGGCGACCCGGTGACCCCGTTCCTCGTCGAGGCATGGTCCAAGGGGCTGCTCGCGGGCCACGAGGAGGAGGCGTACGCGCTGCTGCGGAAGAACGCGACCAGCACTCCGCCGGCGGACTCGCCCTACAACGGCCGCTCGGGTGTGGAGTTCTACAAGGAGCGCGGCTATCTCCCCTCCGGTCTCGAACCCGGCGAGGACTGCGCCGACAAGGGCGGCGACAACGACTGCAAGCACCCCGCGTCCGCGACCCTCGAATACGCGGCGGCCGACGCGTCCCTCGCGCTGATGGCCGGTGCGCTCGGCCGTCACGCCGACGCCCGGATGTTCGCGGCACGCGGCCAGTGGTACCGGAATCTGTGGGATCCGGCGATCGGCCAGTTCCGTCCGCGTACGGCCGAGGGGACGTGGCTGACCCCGTACGACCCCGTGGAGGCGGCGCACCAGTTCCACGAGGGCGGCGCCTACCAGTACCAGTGGCTGGTGCCACAGGACCCGGCGGGGCTCGTCGCACTGATGGGTGGCAGGAAGGCGACCGAGAAGCGTCTCGACGCGTTCTTCGTCCACGACAAACTGCTCACCGACCCGGCGGGCACGGCGCGCAAGGACTGGATCTCGGCGCCGTACGACTACTACGGCAAGCCCACCTACAACCCGAACAACGAGCCCGATCTGCACGCCCCGTACATGTATCTGTGGGCGGGGGCACCCGCGAAGACGGCTACCGTCGTGCGGGCGGCGATGACCCTGTTCACCAACGGCCCCGACGGGATGACGGGCAACGACGACCTCGGCACCATGTCCGCCTGGTACGTCTTCTCCTCGCTCGGTCTCTACCCGACCATGAGCGGCGGCGACTTCCTCGCCGTCTCCAGCCCCCAGTTCTCCTCGGCGGTCGTCAGGATCGGGGCGTACGGGAAGAAGCAGGGCGGCACGCTGACCATCGAGGCGCCCGGCGCGAGCGACACCGTGCGGTACATCCGCGGTGCCGAGTTCGACGGACGTGATCTGCGCAGGACCTGGCTGGACTGGGACGCGGTCGCCCACGGCGGCACGCTCACCCACGAGTTGGGCGACGAGCCGTCCGCCTGGGGCACCGGCAAGGACGCCGAGCCGCCGTCGGTGAACCGCACCGCCGCCGACGGCCGCCGCCATCTGGACGCCTCGCTGTCGGCCGGGTCCGATGTCGTCCCGGCGGGCGCGACGGCGCAGACCGCGCATCTCGCGCTGGACGTCCTCGGCCAGTCGCCGGGTGACCTGCGGGTGTCGGTGAAGGTGACCCCGCCCAAGGGATGGCAGGTGAAGCAGCCGTCCGCGGTCGCGCTGAAGTCCCGACGCCTTCCGGTGCAGCGCACGGTGCCGCTCACGGTGACCGTGCCCGCGGGGACGCCCACCGGCTCGTACGCGGTACGGGTCGAGGCCACGGCCGAGGGCGCGGGGAAGGTGGTGCGCGAGGCCACCGTCGAGGTGCGGGAGGCGGCCGAGTGCGCCACGCGGACGGGCACCCAGTGCGCCGTGGACCTCGCGAAGGCCGCGAACCATGACGGGACGGCGACGGTGACGGCGCCCGGCGAGGGCAACTTCGACGGCTCCGGATGGAGTTACGACGCCGGCCTGCTGCCGAAGCAGGGACCGGTCGACTGGGGCGGCGTGACCTACCAGGCGCCCGACGCGTCCGGCACGGCGGACAACTTCACCGAGGCACGCGGCCAGTCCCTGCTGCTGCCGTCCGGCACGCACTCCACGCTGCGCGTGGTGGGCGCCTCGCACAACGGCCCCGTGACGACCACGCTCACCGTCCGCTACACCGACGGCACCAGTTCCGCGCTGCCGGTCACCTTCGGTGACTGGGCCGGGTCCGCCCCGGCCGGCGCCGCCGTCGTGCTGGACATGGACCACCGGATCCGGCAGGGCCAGGGGACGGACGGCCCCGCGGTGCGGCTGTTCGGCATGACTGCCGAGCTGGACGGTACGAAGACGGTGCGCTCGATCGGTCTGCCGGACGACGCGCGGGTGGAGGTGTACGCGCTGACGCTGGCGTGAGCGTCAGCGGTTCGCAGGAAGGGCCGGGAACCGCATGCGCGGTTCCCGGCCCTTCCTGCGTGGGTGGTGTCAGCTTCCCGACGTGCCTGTGTTCGCGAGAGCCGTCGACAGTTCGCCGGCGACCTCCTGGAGGATCGGCACGATCTTGTCCGTGGCCGCCTCGGTGACGCGGCCGGCGGGGCCGGAGATCGAGATCGCCGCTGCGGTGGGGGAGTTGGGGACGGAGACAGCGAGGCAGCGCACACCGATCTCCTGTTCGTTGTCGTCCACCGCGTAGCCCGCGCGGCGGACCTTCTCGAGCGCCTCCAGGAAGCCCTCGGGTGTCGTGATCGTCTTCTCCGTCGCGGCCGGCATGCCGGTCCGGGCCAGCAGTGCCCGTACCTCGTCCGCCGGCGTGTAGGCGAGCAGTGCCTTGCCCACGCCCGTGGAGTGCGGCAGCACGCGCCGGCCGACCTCGGTGAACATGCGCATGGAGTGCTTGGACGGCACCTGCGCCACGTAGACGATCTCGTCGCCGTCCAGGAGTGCCATGTTCGCCGTCTCGCCGGTCTCCTCGACCAGGCGGGCGAGGTAGGGGCGGGCCCAGGTGCCGAGCAGCCGGGACGCGGATTCGCCCAGACGGATCAGGCGGGGGCCGAGCGCATAGCGGCGGTTGGCCTGCTGGCGCACATAGCCGCAGGCCACCAGCGTCCGCATCAGCCGGTGGATAGTCGGCAGCGGCAGCCCGCTGCTCGCGGACAGCTCGCTCAGCCCGACCTCGCCCCCGGCGTCGGCCATGCGTTCCAGCAGGTCGAAGGCGCGCTCCAGGGACTGCACGCCACCGCTGGAGGCGGGCTTGGCGGCGTCGGTGGTGCTGGCGTTGGACGTCGGCACGTCGGCGGTCCTTTCGGGCAGGCAGGGCAAGGCAGCAGCCTACCGGGCGTGTGCACCGGGGCATCGCTCCCGGCGAGGCGTCTTGGCCGGTCAGGGCCCGTTTGTCCGGGGTTTCACGGTCGTGGGGCGGGGACTCGTTGGGGGAAGCGACCCATGTGGTAGTGAAATTCTACTTCCACTTTGTGGAAACATCCAAGCAGGCCGCCGGCTCCGGCGGGGTCTTGACGGGCAACGATCGGAAGTGAAGACTTCTTCAACAGTTCGTTGAATTTCTGTTCGTGGAAGTGATCCGCGCAAGCGAGGGGAGCTGGTGTCCGACGTGGACGAGGACGTGATCGTGGGCGGGGAGGTCGCGGTGGACCTGGTACTGAGGTCGACCCGTGTCGTCACCCCGCAGGGGACGCGCGCCGCGACAGTCGCCGTGGGCGGCGGAAGGATCGCGGCCGTCGGGCCGTACGACGCCGAGGTCCCGGCCGGAGCGCGGCTGGAGGACCTCGGCGACGACGTCCTGCTCCCCGGACTCGTCGACACGCACGTCCATGTGAACGACCCCGGCCGCACCGAGTGGGAGGGCTTTTGGACCGCCACCCGCGCCGCGGCGGCCGGCGGCATCACCACCCTGCTCGACATGCCGCTCAACTCCCTCCCGCCCACCACCACGGTCGACCATCTGCGCACCAAGCAGGCCGTGGCCCGGCCCAAGGCGCACATCGACACCGGCTTCTGGGGCGGCGCGATCCCCTCCAACGTCAAGGATCTGCGCCCGCTGCACGACGCGGGCGTCTTCGGCTTCAAGTGCTTCCTCTCGCCGTCGGGCGTCGAGGAGTTCCCGGAGCTCGACCAGGAGCAGCTCGCCCGCTCCATGGCCGAGATCGCCGGGTTCGGCGGGCTGCTGATCGTCCACGCCGAGGACCCGCACCACCTGGCGTCGGCCCCCCAGCAGGCCGGCCCCAAGTACGCCGACTTCCTCGCCTCCCGGCCGCGCGACGCGGAGAACACCGCCATCGAGGGCCTGATCGCCCACGCCGAACGGCTGGCGGCGCGGGTGCACGTCCTGCATCTGTCGTCCAGCGACGCGCTGCCGCTGATCGCCGACGCGAAGCGGCGGGGCGTGGCCGTCACCGTCGAGTCCTGTCCCCATTTCCTCACGCTCACCGCGGAAGAAGTCCCGGACGGCGCCACCGAGTTCAAGTGCTGCCCGCCGATCCGGGAGGCGGCCAACCAGGACCTGCTGTGGCAGGGCCTCGCCGACGGCACCATCGACTGCATCGTCTCCGACCACTCCCCGTGCACCACCGACCTCAAGACCCCGGACTTCGCCTCCGCCTGGGGCGGTATCTCCTCGCTCCAGCTGGGCCTCCCCGCGATCTGGACCGAGGCCCGCAAGCGCGGCCACACCCTCGACGACGTCGTCCGCTGGATGTCCACGGCCCCCGCGAACCTCGCGGGCCTCGGCCGCAAGGGCGCCATCGAGGCGGGCCGTGACGCCGACTTCGCGGTCCTCGCCCCGGACGAGACCTTCACCGTCGACCCCGCCGAGCTGCATCACCGCAACCAGGTGACCGCCTACGCGGGCAAGACGCTGCACGGCGTCGTCAGATCGACGTGGCTGCGCGGCGAGCGGATCGTGGAGAACGGCAACCTGGCCGAGCCGACGGGCCGGCTGCTCGAAAGGAACAACTGAACCGTGTCTGCATCCTCCATCCCTTCCTTCACCGGTGACGCCCGCCCCTACGGCGGCGGCGACCCGTACGCGGACTACCGCACCGCCGACTTCCCGTTCACGCAGTACGCCGATCTCGCCGACCGCCGCCTCGGCGCGGGCGTCATCGCCGCCAACGACGAGTTCTTCGCCGAGCGCGAGAACCTGCTGAAGCCCGAACCCGCCGAGTTCGACCCGGAGCACTTCGGCCACAAGGGCAAGATCATGGACGGTTGGGAGACCCGCCGCCGCCGCGGTGTCTCGGCCGAGCAGCCGCACCCCACCGACGAGGACCACGACTGGGCGCTCGTACGCCTCGGCGCGCCCGGCGTCGTACGCGGCATCGTCGTCGACACCGCCCACTTCCGTGGCAACTACCCGCAGGCCGTGTCCGTCGAGGGCACCTCCGTCGCCGGATCCCCCTCGCCCGAGGAGCTGCTCTCCGGCGACGTGAAGTGGACGGTGCTCGTCCCGCGCACGGCCGTCGGCGGCCACGCCGCGAACGGCTTCGCGGTCGACACCGAGCAGCGCTTCACCCACCTCCGCGTCAACCAGCACCCCGACGGCGGCATCGCCCGCCTGCGCGTGTACGGAGAGGTCGCCCCCGACCCGCGGTGGCTCGCCGCGCTCGGCACCTTCGACCTTGTCGCGCTGGAGAACGGGGGACAGGTCGAGGACGCCTCCGACCGCTTCTACTCCCCGGCCACCAACACCGTGCAGCCCGGCCGCTCCCGCAAGATGGACGACGGCTGGGAGACCCGCCGCCGCCGCGACAAGGGCAACGACTGGATCCGCTACCAGCTCGTCGCGCAGTCCGAGATCCGCGCCGTCGAGATCGACACCGCCTACCTCAAGGGCAACAGCGCCGGGTGGGCGGCCCTGTCGGTGCGCGACGGCGAGGACGGCGAATGGCGCGAGGTGCTGCCGCGCACGCGTCTGCAGCCCGACACCAATCACCGCTTCGTGCTCGACGCCCCCGCGGTCGGCACGCATGTCCGCATCGACATCTACCCGGACGGCGGCATCTCGCGGCTGCGGCTGTTCGGCTCCCTGACCGAGCAGGGCGCGGGCCGGCTCACGGCACGCCACCAGGAACTCGGCGGCTGACGGGCCGTCGTCGAACGGGGAGGCACGACACCCTCCCTCCCGCGCGGGGCGCACCGGCCGACAGCAACGGTGCGCCCCACGCGCATGTCTCAGGCGGCGTGACCGCCGTCCACGGAGAACTCGGCGCCCGTGACGTAGGCGGCTTCGTCGCTCGCCAGATAGGCGACCATCGACGCGATCTCGTCCGGACCGGCGAAGCGGCCCAGCGCCGTGTCCGCCTTCTGCGGCTCCGCGTACGGGCCGTCCGCCGGGTTCATGTCCGTGTCGACCGGGCCGGGGTGGACGATGTTCGCCGTGATGCCGCGCGCGCCCAACTCCTTTGCCAGGGCTTTCGTCAGGCCGATGAGTGCCGACTTGCTCGTCGCGTAAAGGGTGCCGCCGGGGCCCGGCACCCGCTGCGTCATGCACGTGCCGATCGTGATGATCCGCGAGCCGCGTCCCATCCGCGCGGCGGCTGCCTGCGACGCGAGGAAGGCACCCCGTACGTTCACGCCGAGCGCCCGGTCGACATCGGCGACCGTGAAACTCTCCAGCGGCCCGAGGACGCCGACCCCCACGTTGTTGACGAGGACATCGAGCCCGCCCAGTGCGTCCACGGTGCGGGTCACCGCGTCGGCGGCCTCGGCCGGGTCGGCCGCGTCGGCACGCAGGGCCACCCCGCGCCGGCCCGCCGCCTCGATCCGCCGTACGACCTCCGCGGCCGCCTCCTTCCCCGCCACATAGGTGATCGCCACATCGGCGCCGTCGTGTGCCAGTCGCACCGCGGTCGCCGCGCCGATCCCGCGGCTGCCGCCGGTCACCAGAGCCACTTTGCCGTTCATCGGAGCCTCCGCCATCTCGTGAGTGGTTGCGTCTTCAATGACAGCGGGACGGGGAAGCGGATGCTGGCGGTGATCGGACGTGACGCTCGGCGCACCGATGAGTTCGGGGCGAAGGTGGAGTCAGAGCTGTGACATCCGATCGCAACGCGTGCACATGATGGAAGGCGCACCCCATGGCGAAGCTCAGCCTCACCCAGTTCCTGTCCCTCGACGGCGTCTACCAGGCGCCCGGCGGTCCGCAGGAGGACACCAGCGGAGGATTCGACCTCGGCGGCTGGTCCGTGCCGTACGGCGACGAGGACTTCGGGCGCTTCATGGACGAGGTCTTCCGCAGGCCCACCGCGTTCCTTCTGGGGCGCCGCACCTACGAGATCTTCGCCGGCTACTGGCCGAAGCAGACCGACCCCGCCGACCCCGTCGCCTCCAAGCTCAACGCCCTGCCGAAGTACGTGGCGTCGAGGACCCTCGACAAGGCCGACTGGAACGGCAGCACGATCATCGGCGGCGACGACCTGGTCAAGGAGGTCACCGAGCTGAAGGAGCGCACGGACGGCGAGATCCAGATGCACGGCAGCGGCGGCCTCGCCCGGACGCTGCTGGCGCACGACCTCATCGACACGCTCCACCTGATCACGTTCCCGGTGGTCCTCGGCAAGGGCATGCGCCTGTTCGACGGTGCGACGCCGACCGCGTTCAAGCTCACCGAAGCGAGGACCACCGGCACGGGCGCCGCCATCCACAGCTACGAACTCGCCGGCCGGCCCGAGTACGGCAGCTACGGCGACTGAGTTCCGTCCGGCGGATCGGTCCGCGGCACGGGGCTCGGGGCTCGCGGCTCGCGGCTCGGGAGAGAAACGTGTAGCTCACACGCGTTCTTCCCGGTACGGTGATCGCCCCCGTGTGCGAGCCGTCGAAGTCTCCACCAGCCCGTCGTCGTTGGAGACCAGGTGTCGTCGATCGCCGTACCCGCTCCCGCTGTCGCCCCACGCCGCGCATGGCTCACCGACCTGCCCGTGCTGCTCGTCGCCGTCGTGTGGGGCGCGAGCTATCTCGCCGCGAAGGGCATCACCACCGCGCACACCGTCGTCGCCGTGCTCGTCCTGCGCTTCGCGCTCGTCCTGCCGGTGCTCGTCGCCGTCGGCCACCGCAGGTTGCGCGCCCTGACCGTGGCGCAGTGGCGCGGAGCAGGGCTGCTCGGGCTCGTCCTGAGCGGGATCTTCCTGCTCGAGACGTACGGCGTCGTCCACACCTCCGCGACCAACGCCGGGCTCATCATCAGCCTCACCATGATCTTCACTCCGCTCGCCGAAGCGGCGGTGACCCGGCAGCGGCCTTCCCGGGCCTTCGTCGGCGCCGCCGCCCTCTCGGTCGCCGGAGTCGTTCTGCTGACCCAGGGCGGGGGTCTCACCACCCCCTCCCTCGGCGATCTGCTGATGCTGCTCGCCGCCTTCGCCCGTACCGCCCATATGCTGGCCATGGCACGCATGAAGGGCGTGCGCGGAGCGGACTCGCTGTCGCTGACGACCGTCCAACTGGGAGGCGCGGTCGTGGTGTTCGCCGCCCTCGCCGCCGTGCCCGGAGGCGGTGCGTCGCCCTGGGGCGTGGCCGTCGGCTTCGGCCCGCGGGAGTGGGCCGGGCTGCTGTTCCTCTCCGTGTTCTGCACGTTGTTCGCGTTCTTCGTGCAGATGTGGGCCGTCCGCCGCAGTTCGCCGTCCCGGGTCGGTCTGCTGCTCGGCACCGAGCCGCTGTGGGCGGCCGCTGCCGGCATCGCCATCGGCGGCGAACACCTCGCGGCCGCGGGCCTGGTGGGCGCGGGCCTCGTCCTCGCGGGCACCGCATGGGGGCGCCGCGCCGCCGACCGGGCCGACTGCTAGGTTCGACGGCCATGCGATCCCTCACCTACGACATGGAGTTCCGCCTCCGCGCCAAGCGAACTCAGACCTGGGGCTTCGGACTGCTGTCCGTGGCAGCCCTGTTGTGGGTGTGGTTCGCCGTGCTGCTGCTCCTGCCGTACACGCTCGAAGGCCGGTACGGGGACGGCACGGAGTGTGAAGCCCGGCTGTTCACGGAGTGGGGGACGTCCAACGAGGGCGGGGAGGGCATGACCTGCGCGTCGGAGCGCGACTGGCCCGAACTCCTCGCAGTGCTCGGCCTGTCGGTGCCCGTCGCGGTCGTCGGTACGGCCCTCTACACCAGCGGAAGCATCAGCAACCGGCTGAGCGAGCACGCCGCCGAGGTCGCCCGTCTCGACGCGGCGGCCGGCCGCGAACGCGGCTAGGCACTGTCCGGGCACCTCGCGCTAACGCTTTTCCTGCCGGTCCGCCGCCACCATCAGCACCACGCCCGTCACCGCCAGCACGATGCTCGCGTACATCTCGTAGCCGTCGAGGAAGTCCAGGCGCCGCACGATGCCCCACGGTTTGAACCAGCCGGTGAGTTCGTGCACCACGCCCGACACGCCCCAGACGAACAGCAGGAAGCCGGCGACCTCGCAGATCTTCTTCATGCCGGAAGCCTCGCGCGCCCCCGCACGCCGCCACATCGGCCGACGGCACACCGGTGCCCGCCGAAAGTCTGAGTCTGCGTGACTTCGGTAGCCGATACGGCCCAGCGGCACCGCCACGGCCCTGAGCTGCGTAGCTTTGCCGACATGACGCGTACGGAGTACCCATGGCTGCTTCCGTCGGCCATGGCCGACCCCCTCGATCCCGAACCGCAGGGCGACGGACGCCGGCCGAGGCCGCGCCGCACAGCGCGCGACTGGGTCGTCGACACCCTGTTTTTCGTACTCGCCGCGGGCATCGGGCTGGTCGCAGCGGAGACGAGCGAGCAGGCCGGCAACTCCGATGCCGTCCTCTTCGCCGACCAGGTCGTGGGTGCCGTGGCCTGCATCGCACTGTGGGCGCGCCGTCGCGCGCCGGTCGCTCTCGCCGTCGTTCTGCTGATCGTCAGCACCGTCGCCCCCGTTGCCGGCGGGGCGATGATCATCAGCCTGTTCAGCGTCGCCGTGCACCGGCCGTTCCGGCCCGTCGCCCTCGTCGGCATGCTCGCCGTGGTCAGTGTCGTCGTCCAGCCGGCCGTGCGTCCCGAGCCGGACATCTCGTTCCTGGCCTCGTTGATCACCGGCCTGGTCCTGGTGCTGCTGTTGCTCGGCTGGGGCATGCTGGTGCGCGCCCGCAGACAGCTCGTCGTGGCGCTGCGCGAACGCGCCCGCCGCGCGGAGGCCGAGGCCGCGCTGCGCGCCGAGCAGGCGCAGCGGCTCGCCCGTGAGGCCATCGCCCGCGAGATGCACGACGTGCTCGCGCATCGGCTCACGCTGTTGTCCGTGCACGCGGGCGCACTCGAGTTCCGGCCCGACGCGCCCCCGGCCGAGGTCGCCAGGGCGGCCGGTGTGATCCGCGACAGCGCCCATGAGGCGCTCCAGGACCTGCGCGAGATCATCGGCGTACTCCGGGCGCCCGGCGAGACCGAGGGCCCCGACCGTCCGCAGCCCACGCTGACGACGCTCGACGCGCTCGTCGCCGAGTCCCGGGAAGCGGGCATGAAAGTGGCGTTCGACAGCACGATCACCGATCCGGGCGCCGCGCCTGCCGCCACCGGCCGCACGGTCTACCGGATCGCCCAGGAGGGACTGACCAATGCCCGCAAGCACGCGCCGGGCACCGAGGTGACGGTCACCGTGCGCGGCGGCCCGGGCGACGGACTCACCGTGGAGGTCCTCAACCCGCCCCCGTCCGGCGAGTTCGAGAAGGTCCCCGGCTCGGGCCAGGGCCTGATCGGGCTCACGGAGCGGGCCACCCTGGCCGGCGGCCGCCTCGAGCACGGAACGACGGGCAACGGCGGCTTCTGCGTGGCGGCCTGGCTACCGTGGCCCTCATGACCATCCGACTGCTCGTCGTCGACGACGACCCCCTCGTGCGCGCCGGCCTCTCCTTCATGCTCGGCGGCGCAGGCGACATCGAGATCGTGGGCGAGGGGGCGGACGGCGCGGAAGTCGCGGCGCTCGTCGAACGCCATGCACCCGACGTCGTCCTCATGGACATCCGCATGCCGGTCGTGGACGGTCTCACCGCGACCGAGGAGCTGCGTGCGCGGACCGGGGCACCCGAAGTCGTCGTCCTGACCACCTTCCACGCCGACGAACAGGTGCTGCGCGCGCTGCGCGCCGGAGCGGCCGGATTCGTCCTGAAGGACACCCCGCCCGCGGAGATCGTGGAGGCGGTGCGCCGCGTGGCCGCGGGTGATCCCGTTCTGTCGCCGGCCGTCACCCGGCAGTTGATGGCGCGTGTCGCGGACAGCGGCCCGGACACACGGCGTTCGGCGGCCGCGCAGCGGCTGGGGACACTCGCCGAGCGGGAACGGGAGGTCGCCGTCGCCGTGGGCCGGGGCCGTTCCAACGCCGAGATCGCGTCGACCCTCTACATGAGCGTGCCGACGGTCAAGACCCACGTCTCCCGGATCCTGGCGAAACTGGGTCTCAACAACCGTGTCCAGATCGCGCTGTTGGCCCACGACGCCGGACTGCTCGATGAGGAAGCACCGCCGAAGGCCCCGTAGGCTGGGACGATGACGATCGTCGATCTGGCCGACTTCGGCAGCGACTTCACGGCCGACCCCCATCCGCACTACGCGCGGCTGCGTGAGGCCGGGCCCGTCCACCAGGTGCGCGGGGCGGACGGCGGCTGCTTCTGGCTGATCGTCGGCCACACCGAGGCACGGGCGGCGCTCGCCGATCCCCGGCTGTCCAAGTCGCCGAGCACGGTCGGTGCGATGATGCTCGACGAACAGGTCATCGGCCCGAACCTGCTGGTGCTCGATCCGCCAGACCACACCCGGCTGCGCCGGCTCGTCGCGCGGGAGTTCACCGGCCGCCGGGTCGAGGCGCTGCGGCCGAGGATCCAGCGGATCACCGACGACCTGCTGGACGAGATGCTCCGGGCGGGCCGTGGCGATCTGGTGGACGCGTTCGCGTTCCCGCTGCCGATCATCGTCATCTGCGAGCTGCTGGGCATCCCGTCCGCCGACCGCGACGCATTCCGCAAGTGGTCCAACGAGATCGTCGCGCCGACCGCTCCCGCGGCCGAGGCGGACGCGGTCCACCAGCTGTGCGCCTACCTCGACGAGCTCATCGAGGACAAACGGTGTGCGGGACCCGCGGACGACCTGCTGTCCGCCCTGCTGCAGACACGGGCCGACGACGACGATTGCCTGTCCGCCTCCGAACTGCGTGCACTCGCCTACCTCCTGCTCATCGCCGGGCACGAGACGACGGTCAACCTGATCTCCAACGGCGTGCGCGCCCTGCTCACGCACCCCGACCAACTGGCCGCGCTGCGCGCCGACTTCGGACTGCTCGACGGGGCGATCGAGGAAATGCTGCGCTACGAGGGCCCGGTCGAGAACGCGACCGTACGCTTCAGCGTCGCTCCCGTCCCCTGCGGAGACGCCGTCATCCCGCCCGGTGAGACGGTCCTCGTCGGCCTGGCGGCGGGTGACCGCGACCCGGCCCGCTACCCGGAGCCGGACCGCTTCGACATCCGCCGCGACACCCGCGGCCATCTCGCCTTCGGCCACGGCATCCACTTCTGCCTGGGCGCCCCGCTGGCCCGCATGGAGGCCCGCATCGCGATCCGCACCCTCCTGGAGCGCTGCCCCGGCCTGTCCCTCGATGCCCCCGAGTCCGGCTACGACTGGCTCCCTGGCCTCCTCATCCGCGGCGTCCGCCACCTCCCGGTGCGCTGGTAGCCCAGCGATGGCGGAGCGTGCGCGCTATGTGGTGCTGCGCAACGGTGCCTGGCAGCAGTACTACGGGCGCTGGGGCGCGCTCTCCTTCGGCCTCGACGTACTGGAGGGGCCGGACGCCTTCTGCCGGGTGGCCGAGGCGCAGGAGCCGGCCGGGCAGTCGGACTGGATGGACGACGTGCAGTGCGAGGCCGCCGCGGTCGTCGACCACGACACCCGCACACTGCTGCTGTTCACGTGGCACCTGGAGAGCTGGGACCAACGGCGGAGCATGCTCGACGCGTTGGCCGTGACCTGGCCCGGATGGCAGGTGGGATGGGCGTACGACGGGCTCGAGGACGTGGTCGCGTATGTGGGTGTGCAGCGGGAGAGCGTACGCAGCGAACTCGCCGTGAAGGGCGGTCATCTGCCGTTCTCGCCGGCCGACATGGATGAGGAGGAGTTCACGCTCGCGGTCAGCGTGACCTTCCGGAACGGTACGCACGTCCATCTCGTGGCGGGCGAGAACGTGTCGGACGTGCTGGGGCACGGTCCGGGCGTCGTGCGTCAGTTGCTGCCGGCCACGCGCGTGTCCGGGCGCGTGCCCCGGACCCCGTACGGAGGTGTCCACATCGACGTGCCGGCACGCCGGTTCGCGGCATGGACCCGCGGGAACTTCGTCGGCGGCGCGGCGCACGGCCGTCCGCCCGGCTGGCACGGCTGGGACTGGACCTGCTGGTACGACGACCTCGGCAGCCACGAGCGGGTGAGCGGCGGGGTGCTCGTCTTCCCCGAAGCCGATCCGGCCGCCGGGGCCCGTGTGTGGATCGAGCAGCTCGACGAACGCCTCGACAGCCCGCGGCGAAGCGCGCTCCGCCGCGTTCTCACCGCGCAGGAAGCATCACACGACGAAGTGGGAGGAACGCCGTGACTACCGAAGCCATCGTCGATCTCGCCGCGCTCGGGGAGGACTTCACCCGCGATCCCTATCCGGTCTACGCCGAGTTGCGTGCCCGTGGCCCCGTGCACCATGTGCGGCTGCCCGAAGGGCACAACGCCTGGCTGATCGTCGGCTACGAGCACGGGCGGGCCGCGCTCGCCGACGCCTCGTTGTCCAAGGAGTGGCGCAACGTCTCTCCCGATCTCGGCATTTCCCAGCTGTCCTCCGGGATCACCATGCTCACCGCGGACCCGCCGCTGCACAGCCGGTTGCGCAAGCTCGTGGCCCGCGAGTTCACCATGCGGCGGGTGGAACTGCTGACGCCGCGCGTGCAGCAGATCACCGACGAGCTGCTGGACCGCATGATTTCGGCCGGTTGTGGTGACCTGGTCGACGCTCTTGCCTTTCCGCTGCCGATATCCGTCATCGGCGAGCTCCTCGGCGTGCCGTTCCTCGCACAGGATTCCTTCCGCACGTGGTCCAACACCGCTCTCGCGTCGAGGGAGCGGGGCGAGAGGGAGGCCGCCGCCGCTCAGCTGACGCAGTATCTGATCCAGCTGCTCGCCGAGAAGCGCGAGCGGCCGGGCGACGACCTGATGAGCGCCCTGATCCACGCCACGGACGGTGGGGGCGACGGCGACCGGCTCACCGGCGACGAGCTGATCGGCATGGCCTGGCTGCTGCTGGTGGCCGGGCACGAGACCACCGTCAACCTGATCTCCAACGGCGTCCTCGCCCTGCTCACCCGCCCCGACCAACTGGCGGCACTGCGCGCCGACTTCGGCCTCCTCGACGGCGCCGTGGAGGAGATGCTGCGCTACGACGGTCCCGTTGAGACCCCCACGTACCGTTTCACCGTCGAGCCCTACGAGGTCGGTGGCACGGTCATCCCCGGCGGTGGGCAGCTCGTACTCGTGGCAATCGCCGACGCCGACCGGGATCCTGCCCGTTTCCCCGACCCCGACCGCTTCGACATCCGCCGCGACGCCCGCGGTCATCTGGCCTTCGGCCACGGCATCCACTACTGCCTGGGCGCCCCGCTGGCCCGCCTGGAGGCCCGTATCGCGATCCGGACGCTGCTGGAACGCTGCCCGGACCTGACGCTCGATGCGCATCCCGCCGCGCTGCCGTGGCGCGGCGGAATGCTGATCAGGGGCCCCGAGAGGCTTCCGGTGAAGTGGTGATGCTGCCGGGCGTGCCGGGCTCCTCAGTCCGCCGGGATCTCCTCCAGCCGTACCGGCCGGTGCTCCCTGCGTGAGAGCTCGCACGCCTCGGCGACCCGCAGCGCCGTCAGGGCCTCCCATCCGTCGCACGGGTTCTCCGCTTCGCCGGCCACGAGGCGGATGAACGTGTCCAGCTCCGCCTCGTACGCCGGGGCGAAGCGCTCCAGGAAGCCGGGCCACGGATTGTCCACCGGCGGCAGGCCCTTGGGCTCGGTGGAGCTGATCGGCGTACGGTCGTCCAGCCCCACGGCCACCTGGTCGAGCTCGCCGGCCAGTTCCATCCGCACGTCGTACCCGGCGCCGTTGCAGCGCGTCGCGGTCGCCGTGGCCAGCGTCCCGTCGTCCAGGGTGAGCAGTGCGGCCGCCGTGTCGACGTCGCCCGCGTCGCGGAACATCGAGGGCCCCGCGTCCGAACCGGTCGCGTACACCTCGACGATCTCGCGGCCCGTCACCCAGCGCAGGATGTCGAAGTCGTGCACGAGGCAGTCGCGGTAGAGGCCGCCCGACAGCGGCAGATAGTCCGCGGGCGGCGGCGCCGGGTCCGAGGTGATGGCGCGCACGGTGTGCAGCCGGCCCAGACGGCCGGAGCGCACCAGTTCGCGCGCCGCCGTGTACCCGGCGTCGAAGCGGCGCATGAAGCCGAGCTGCAGCTCGGTGCCCGCCTGTTCCACCGCGCGCAGGGCGCCGAGCGTGCCCGCGAGGTCCAGGGCGATCGGCTTCTCGCAGAACGCGGGGAGCCCGGCCCGCGCGGCGCGGGAGATCAGATCCGCGTGCGCGGCGGTCGCCGAGGCGATCACCACCGCGTCGACGCCCCAGGCGAAGACCTCGTTGGCGCTCGGTGCCGCGGTGGCACCGCAGCGGTCCGCGGTCCGTACGGCGCGGGCCGCGTCCGTGTCCGCCACGACCAGTGAACCCACCTCACGGTG
Organism: Streptomyces sp. NPDC043812; assembly: GCF_056436245.1. Lineage (NCBI taxonomy): Bacteria > Bacillati > Actinomycetota > Actinomycetes > Kitasatosporales > Streptomycetaceae > Streptomyces > Streptomyces sp. NPDC043812. The sequence continues at coordinate 76,072 of NZ_JBWKCY010000011.1, read as the reverse complement.
GCGGCTCAGCACCCCCGCGTGGAAGCTGCCGATACGACCCGTCCCGATCAGTCCGATGCGCATGGCCCAAAGGTGGAGTCGACGCCGCCACCCTGTCAAGACTTTGTCCTGACAACCGAACCTCACGACTTCCCGTCAACATGGCGTGCGACTACGCTCCCCCACGTGCCCAATCAGCCCAGACACGAGACGGAACCGTCCCTGTCGCTCCCGTTGAGCGTGGACCGCACCAGTCCGGTCCCGCTCTACTTCCAGCTCGCGCAGCAGCTGGAATCGGCCATCGAGACGGGCGTGCTCACCCCGGGCAGTCTGCTCGGCAACGAAATAGAGCTCGCGGGCCGTCTCGGGCTGTCCCGCCCCACGGTCCGCCAGGCTATCCAGTCCCTGGTCGACAAGGGGCTGCTCGTGCGCAGGCGCGGCGTGGGAACCCAGGTCGTGCACAGCCAGGTCAAGCGCCCGCTGGAGCTCAGCAGCCTCTACGACGACCTGGAGGCGGCCGGCCAGCGCCCGGCGACCGTCGTGCTGGGCAATGTCGTCGAGCCCGCGAGCGCGGAGGTCGCCGCCGCACTCGGCATCGCGGAGGGCAGCGAGGTCCGGCTGATCGAGCGGCTGCGGTACGCCCACGGCGAGCCGATGGCACGGCTGCGCAACCATCTGCCCGCCGGTCTGCTGGAGTGCGAGACCGGGCGGTTGGAGACCACCGGCCTGTACCGGATGATGCGGTCCGCCGGGATCACCCTGCACAGCGCCCGCCAGTCGGTCGGCGCGCGCGCCGCCGCCGCCGACGAGGCCGAGCTGCTGGACGAGGCGGCCGGTGCGCCGCTGCTCACGATGGAACGCACCACGTTCGACGACACGGGACGGGCGGTGGAGTTCGGCTCGCACGTCTACCGGGCTTCGCGCTACGCCTTCGAGTTCCAGCTGCTGGTGCGCTCTTAGCCGTCCCGGCCGCTCGCCCCACAGGTCTCGCTTTTCACCCGCGTGACACCCACTCCGCGTAAGAATGTTCGGACAAAGTCTTGACGGGGTCGCGGGGCCGCCGTAGAAACTCACCCAGCCGCAACCGGGCGGCCGGGAGAGAAGGCGGACCCACCATGCGTACCACCCGCACGGCAGCAGCCCTGCTCGCCGCATGTGCCCTGGTCGTCGTCGCCGGATGCAGCAGTTCCGGCGGCAAGGAGGGCGACGAGCAGCCCTCCGCGGACGGCGGAGGCGGCGAGGCCGCCAAGACCCCCCGGATGAAGATCGCGATGGTCACCCACTCCGGTCAGGGCGACACCTTCTGGGACATCGTCCAGAGCGGCGCCAAGGTCGCCGCCCGCAAGGACAACGTCCAGTTCCTCTACGCGGCGAACCCGGAGGGCAAGGAGCAGGCCCAGCTGATCCAGACGTACATCGACCAGAAGGTCGACGGGATCGTGGTCACCCTTGCCAAGCCGGAGGCCGTGAGCGACGTCGTCAAGAAGGCCGTCGCCGCCGGCATCCCCGTCGTCACCGTCAACTCGGGCGCCGAGTTCTCCAAGGACCTCGGTGCCCTCGGCCATATCGGTCAGGACGAGTCGGTCGCCGGTGAGGCGGTCGGCGAGGAGCTGAACAAGCGCGGCAAGAAGAAGGCCCTCTGCGTCATCCACGAACAGGGCAACGTATCGCTCGAAGCCCGCTGCGCGGGCGTGAAGAAGACCTTCTCGGGCACCGTCGAGAACCTCAACGTCGAGGGCACCAACATGCCCGCCACCACCTCCTCCATCGAGGCGAAGCTGCAGAGCGCCGAGGACATCGACGCGGTCGTCACCCTCGGCGCCCCGTTCGCCGCCGCCTCGGTCAAGGCCAAGGGCGACGCGGGCTCCGACGCCGAGATCAACACCTTCGACCTCAACGCGGACGTGGTGAAGGCCCTCAAGGCCGGGCAGATCGGGTTCGCGGTCGACCAGCAGCCGTACCTCCAGGGCTATCTCGCCGTCGACGGACTGTGGCTCAACAAGGTCAACCGCAATGTCGTCGGCGGCGGCAAGCCGGTGCTGACCGGCCCCGCGCTCGTCACCGAGAAGGACGTCCCAGCCCTGGAGAAGCTCACCGCCGACGGCACACGATGACCCGCCGCGCGGCAGGTCCGCGGCGGGGTGCGGACCCTGCCGCGCACCCGCTGCCGACCCGGCGACCTGCCATGACCGATACTTGGGCGGCCGGGTCGGCACGACCAGGGACCCGGTCGCACGGGGAAGCACAGCGGGTACGGCAAGAAGGGCACGGCTTCGTGGCACGGGCAAGGACAGGGGTACGCGCCGTCGGCGCAGTGCTGGCAGCGGTACTCGGGGCCTCCGTCGTGGGGTGCAGCGCCACCGGCGGGAAGCGGGCCGAGGACGCCCGCAAGGCCGCCGAGGACACCCGGGGCAAGGCCGCGGTCACCACCCCGCGCTGGACGTTCGCCATGGTCACCCACTCGGGCGACGGCGACACGTTCTGGGACATCGTCCAGAAGGGCGCCAAGGAAGCCGCGGCCAAGGACAACATCAACTTCCTGTACGCGCACAACGACGAGGGCCAGCAGCAGGCCCAGCTCGTCGACTCGTACATCTCCAAGAAGGTCGACGCGCTGATCGTCACCCTTGCCAAGCCCGACGCGATGAAGGACGTCGTCGCCAAGGCGCGCAAGGCCGGCATCCCCGTGATCACGGTGAACTCCGGCTCCGAGCAGTCGAAGGCATTCGGCGCGCTCACCCACATCGGCCAGGACGAGTCCATCGCCGGTGAGGCCGTCGGTGACGAACTCGACGCGCGGGGGCGGAAGAAGGCCCTGTGCGTGCTGCACGAGCAGGGCAACGTCGGCCACGAGCAGCGCTGTGCCGGAGCGAAGAAGACCTTCGGCGGCCGGCTGCAGAATCTGTACGTCGACGGCACCAACATGCCCGACGTCCAGGCATCCATCGAGGCCAAGCTGCAGACCGACAGCTCCATCGACGCGGTCGTCACCCTCGGGGCCCCGTTCGCCGACGCCGCGGTCCAGGCGAAGAAGACCGCGGGCTCGAAGGCGGAGATCGACACCTTCGACCTCAACCCCAAGGTCGCGGCCGCCCTCCAGGACGGCACCCTCGGCTTCGCCGTCGACCAGCAGCCCTACCTCCAGGGCTACGAGGCCGTCGATCTGCTGTGGCTGTACAAGTACAACGCCGATGTCCTCGGCGGCGGCCGGCCGGTGCTGACCGGACCGCAGATCATCACCGAGAAGGACGCCGCCCAGCTCGCGGACTACACGGATCGGGGGACCCGATGAGTGCGACCGCACCACCCGCCACACCGGGGAAGGCCCCGGCAGGAACCGACGAAAGGCTGCTGCGCGCCTCTCCGCTGCGCAAGCTGATGGGCCGGCCGGAGCTCGGGTCGGTCGTCGGCGCCATCGCCGTCTTCGTCTTCTTCTCGGTCTTCGCCGACGCCTTCCTGAGGCCCTCCAGCCTCAACACCGTCCTGTACGCGGCATCGACGCTCGGCGTCATGGCCGTGCCGGTCGCGCTGCTGATGATCGGCGGCGAGTTCGACCTCTCGGCCGGTGTGATGGTGACCAGCTCGGCGCTGATCTCGTCGATGTTCAGCTACCAGATGACCGCCAACGTCTGGGTCGGCGTCGGTGTCTCGCTGCTGGTCACGCTCGCCATCGGCGCGTTCAACGGCTTGATGCTGACACGTACGAAACTGCCCAGCTTCATCATCACGCTCGGCACGTTCCTCATGCTGACCGGCCTGAACCTGGGTCTGACGAAACTGATCAGCGGCACGGTCTCGACGAAGTCCATCGCGGACATGGAGGGCTTCTCCTCCGCCAGGAACGTGTTCGCCGAGACTCCTCTGTTCGGTGACACGGTGGTGAAGTCCACGATCCTGTGGTGGATCGTGCTCGTCGCGCTCGCCACCTGGATCCTGCTGCGCACCCGCTTCGGCAACTGGATCTTCGCGGTCGGCGGCGGCGCGGACGCGGCCCGCGCGGTCGGTGTCCCGGTGAAGCGGACCAAGATCCTCCTCTACATGGGTGTCGCGTTCGCCGCATGGGTGTCCGGGCAGCACCTCCTGTTCTCGTTCGACGTGGTGCAGTCCGGCGAAGGCGTCGGCAACGAGCTCACGTACATCATCGCGGCCGTCATCGGCGGCTGTCTGATCACCGGCGGCTACGGCTCCGCGATCGGCTCCGCGGTCGGGGCCTTCATCTTCGGCATGACCAGCAAGGGCATCGTCTACGCGGAGTGGAACCCGGACTGGTTCAAGTTCTTCCTCGGAGCGATGCTCCTTCTGGCCACCCTGCTCAACGCATGGGTACGCAAGCGCGCGGAGGCGACCACATGAGTTCCCCGGCCGACACCGCCCTGGTCGAGCTCGACGACGTCAGCAAGTACTACGGCAACATCCGCGCGCTGGAAGGTGTGTCGCTGGAGGTCCACGCGGGAGAGATCACCTGCGTGCTCGGCGACAACGGCGCCGGCAAGTCCACCCTGATCAAGATCATCGCGGGTCTGCACCAGCACGACGGCGGCACGTTCTCGATCGAGGGCGAGGAGCTCACGCTCGGCTCCCCCCGCGAGGCCCTGGACCGCGGCATCGCCACGGTCTACCAGGACCTCGCCGTGGTCCCGCTGATGCCCGTGTGGCGCAACTTCTTCCTCGGCTCCGAGCCGACGAAGGGCACCGGTCCCTTCAAGCGGCTCGACGTCGACCTGATGCGCGAGACCACCCGCTCCGAGCTGCTGCGGATGGGCATCGACCTGCGCGACGTCGACCAGCCCATCGGCACCCTGTCCGGCGGCGAGCGCCAGTGCGTGGCGATCGCGCGCGCCGTGTACTTCGGCGCCAAGGTGCTGGTCCTGGACGAGCCGACCGCCGCACTCGGCGTGAAGCAGTCCGGTGTGGTCCTCAAATATGTGGCCGCGGCACGCGACGCCGGGCTCGGCGTGGTGCTGATCACCCACAACCCGCACCATGCCTATCTGGTCGGTGACCGCTTCATCCTGCTGAAGCGGGGCGTCATGTCGGCCGCCCATACGAGGGAATCGGTCACGCTCGACGAGCTCACCCGCCAGATGGCGGGCGGCAGCGAGCTCGAGGACCTGCGCCACGAACTGGAACGCGCCCCCGCGCCGACCCACCTCGGCGGCCATGACACGAAGGGCGGACCCGTCGAGGACCGGCCTTTCGGCTGAGCGCGGCGCAGGGTCCCGGCGTCCGCCCGCGGGGCATCGCCGGCCGGGCGGTGCGTCGCGGAGATGACCTAGCATCGAAGCCGGCGGGCGCCGCCCGCCCGGGTGATCCGGACCCGCCACCACGAACCCGCAGGGACGACTTGAGCACGTACCGCGACTTCACGCAGCGAGGCACCGCCCGTGCCACCGTCCTCAAGACCGTCGGCACCCGCGAGCGGCGCTCGCACCTCACCGCGCCCCGGGTCCCCACCGTCGGCATCGACATCGGCGGCACCAAGGTGATGGCCGGTGTCGTGGACGCCGACGGCGTGATCCTGGAGAAGGTTCGTACCGAGACCCCGGACAAGTCCAAGAGCCCCAAGGTCGTCGAGGACACCATCTGCGAGCTGGTGCTCGACCTCTCCGACCGCCACGACGTGCACGCGGTGGGCATCGGCGCCGCCGGCTGGGTCGACGCCGACCGGTCCAAGGTCCTGTTCGCCCCGCACTTGGCGTGGCGCAACGAACCGCTGCGCGACGCGCTCTCCGCCCGCCTCGCCGTCCCGGTCCTCGTCGACAACGACGCCAACACCGCCGCCTGGGCCGAGTGGCGCTTCGGCGCCGGACGTGGCGAGGACCACCTCGTCATGATCACCCTCGGCACCGGTATCGGCGGCGCCATCCTCGAGGACGGTCAGGTCAAACGTGGCAAGTACGGCGTCGCGGGTGAGTTCGGTCATATGCAGGTGGTGCCCGGCGGCCACCGCTGCCCCTGCGGAAATCGCGGCTGCTGGGAGCAGTACAGCTCCGGCAACGCGCTGGTGCGCGAGGCACGGGAACTCGCCGCGGCCGACTCCCCGGTCGCGTACAACATCATCGACCGGGTCGGCGGCAACGTCCGGGACATCACCGGCCCGCTGATCACCGAACTCGCCCGCGAGGGCGACGCGATGTGCGTCGAACTGCTTCAGGACATCGGTCAGTGGCTGGGCGTCGGCATCGCCAATCTCGCCGCCGCCCTCGACCCGTCCTGCTTCGTCATCGGCGGTGGCGTCAGCGCCGCCGACGATCTGCTCATCGGGCCCGCGAGGGATGCCTTCCGCCGTCACCTGACGGGCCGCGGCTACCGCCCCGAGGCGCGGATCGCCAAGGCCCAGCTCGGCCCCGAGGCCGGTATGGTCGGTGCGGCCGACCTGGCGCGCCTGGTCGCGCGCCGCTTCCGCCGGGCGAACCGTCGCCGGGTGGAGCGCCATGAACGCTACGAGCGCTATGCGCAGGCCCTGCGCAGTCCGAGCTCCGTCCGTAACACCCAGGAACCGCCGTCATGACGACCACGCTGACCCGACAGACCACGCCGCCGCCCGAGGGCCGCCGGCACATGCTGGTGCGCCGCTGGCTCACCGCGATCACCATCGTGCTGCTCGTCGGCATCCCGGCCGGCTATCTGCTGATCTCCGCGGAGCAGAGCCGCGACAGCGGCCGCGACAAGGAGGCCGAGTCCTCGGCCGACGGCCTGCGCGGCAAGTGGCCGTCGCTGATGAAGCGCCGCATCTTCGAGGTGCCGATCCCCGAGGGCTCCTGGCGGGTCGGCTACTACGAGACCAGCAACTGGAAGACCAGTCGGCTGTACGTGCAGTTCCGCACGTCCTCGGACGGGCTCGACGCCTTCCTGAAGGGCGTCGGGACCAGCCGCGGAGAGCTGAAGGACGGCAAGGTCGCCATCGCCGAACGCGACGCGGAGATCGTCGGCTGGAACTTCGGACTCGAGGGACGGGCCTGGGCGGGGACCACGCACGTGAACAAGGACCCGCGCCCCACGCAGCACATCACGGTCGACCTGACCGAGCCGACCAAGCCCTGGGTGTACGTCGTCTCCACGGCCACTCCGTAGACCGTCCACGGTTCACGCCCGGTCGCGGGCGGCAGCCACACGACCTCCACGGCGCCTTCACGGAACCCCGCTGCCGCGGGTCGGCACGGGCTCCGAGGAGGACCCCGTGACCGGAGCCGACCATTCCCCTCACTACCGTGGGTCGGGTGAGTGAGACGCAGACGCCCCCGAAGACCCTGCAGTACCGGATCGACGGTCCGGACGACGCCCCCGTGCTCATCCTCGGCCCCTCGCTGGGCACCACCTGGCACATGTGGGACCGGCAGATCACCGAGCTCTCCGTGCGGTGGCGCGTGATCCGCTTCGATCTGCCCGGTCACGGCGGCGCCCCCGCGCACCCCGCCGACTCCGTCGGCGAACTCGCCGAGCGTCTGCTCGCCACCCTCGACCAGCTCGGAGTCCAGCGCTTCGGCTATGCGGGCTGCTCCATCGGCGGCGCCATCGGTATCGAACTGGCCCTGCGCCATCCGCACCGGGTGGCCACGCTCGCGCTCGTCGCCGCCTCACCCCGGTTCGGCACCGCCGACGAGTTCCGCCAGCGCGGCGTCGTCGTGCGGACCAACGGACTCGACCCGATGGCCCGCAGCGCGCCGGAGCGCTGGTTCACGAGCGGCTTCGCCGCCGCGCAGCCGGCCATCGTCGAGTGGGCCGTCCAGATGGTCCGCACCACCGATCCCGGCTGCTACATCGCCGCGTGCGAGGCGCTCGCCGCCTTCGACGTCCGCACCGATCTGTCCCTGGTCGGCGTGCCGACCCTCGTGCTCGTCGGATCGGAGGACCAGGTCACCGGCCCCGCCGAGGCGCGCACGCTGGTGGCCGGGATACCGGACGCCCGGCTCGCGCTGGTGCCCGGCGCCTCCCACCTCGCCCCGGTCGAGCAGCCCGCCGCGGTCACCGACCTGCTCTCGCACCACTTCGCCACCGCCTGGCACGACACGCTCACGTCCGTGCCGGTGCCGATGGCCCCTCCCGTCTCCGCTCCCGTCTCACCCGTCGCCGAGATCGCCTCCGGCGCGGCCGAGCAGCCCATGGCGGAGCAGAACGGCCGGCCGGACACGTACGGCACCGGCATGAAGATCCGCCGGGAGGTGCTCGGCGACGCGCACGTGGACCGCGCGACGGCCGCAGCCGACGACTTCACCGGCGACTTCCAGGAGCTGATCACCCGCTACGCCTGGGGCGAGGTGTGGTCCCGCGAGGGCCTCGACAGACGCACCCGCAGCTGCGTCACCCTGACCGCCCTGGTCGCCGGCGGCCACCTCGATGAGCTCGCCGTCCACACGCGCGCAGCCCTGCGCAACGGGCTGACCCCGGCGGAGATCAAGGAAGTCTTCATCCACGCCGCGGTCTACTGCGGGGTGCCGGCCGTCAACTCCGCGTTCAAGGTCGCCCAGGCCGTGATCCAGGAGGAGACGACGCCCCGGGCGTAGGGCCTGTCCCCGGCCGATCGGGCCCCGGCGCGTAGCAGGATGGGGGCATGAGGATCGTCAAGAAGACCCATGCCTGTGTCCGGCTGGAGAAGGACGGGCGGGCGCTCGTCATCGACCCCGGCACGTTCAGCGAGGAGGACGCCGCGCACGGCGCCGACGTCCTTCTCGTCACCCACGAGCATCCCGACCACTTCGACGCCGGCCGGCTCCGTGCCGCGCTGGAGGCGAACCCGGCTGCCGTCCTGTGGACCCTGCGCAGCGTCGCCGACGAGCTCTCGGCGGCCTTCCCCGGCCGGGTGCGCACCGTGGGCAACGGCGACGCGTTCGAAGCCGCGGGGTTCGACGTGCAGGTGCACGGCGAGCTGCACGCCGTGATCCATCCGGACATCCCGCAGATCACGAACGTCGGTTTCCTCGTGGACGGTTCGGTCTTCCACCCCGGTGACGCCTTCACCGTTCCCGACCACCCGGTCGAGACGCTGATGCTGCCGGTGCACGCGCCGTGGAGCAAGATCTCCGAAGTCATCGACTACGTACGCGAGGTCGCGCCCCGGCAGGCCGTCGACGTCCACGACGCCTACCTCGCCGACCTCGCCCGGCCCATCTACGACCGGCAGATCGAGGCTCTCGGCGGCGCCGACCACGCCCGTCTCGCCCCCGGCGAGGCACGCGACCTGTGACTGTCGGACCTCCCCGTTAGGCTTGCGGACATGCGTATCGCCACGTGGAACGTCAACTCGATCACCGCCCGGCTGCCGCGGCTGCTGGCCTGGCTGGAGAGCAGCGGCACCGATGTGCTGTGCATCCAGGAGACCAAGTGCACCGAGGAGCAGTTCCCCGCCGAGGCCCTCCGGGAGCTCGGCTACGAGTCCGCGGTCAACGCCACGGGACGGTGGAACGGCGTGGCGCTGGTCTCCCGAGTGGGCCTCGACGACGTGGTCAGGGGCCTGCCCGGCGGCCCCGACTACGAGGGTGTCGAGGAGCCGCGGGCGATCTCCGCGACCTGCGGTCCCGCCCGCGTCTGGTCGGTCTACGTGCCCAACGGCCGGGAGGTCGCCCACGACCACTACGGCTACAAGCTGCGCTGGCTGGAGGCACTGTCCGCGGCGGTGGCCGAGGACGCCGCGGGTGAGCGTCCGTTCGCGGTCATGGGCGACTTCAACATCGCACCGACCGACGACGACGTGTGGGACCTGTCCGCGTTCGAGGGGCTGACGCATGTCACCCCGCCCGAGCGGGCGGCGCTGGAGGCGCTGCGCAAGCGCGGCCTGTCGGACGTGGTGCCCCGCCCGCTGAAGTACGACCACGCCTTCACGTACTGGGACTACCGCCAGCTGTGCTTCCCCAAGAACCGCGGCATGCGCATCGACCTGGTCTACGGCAACGAGACGTTCGCCAAGGCGGTCAAGGACAGTTACGTCGACCGGGAGGAGCGCAAGGGCAAGGGTGCGTCCGACCATGCACCCGTTGTTGTCGATCTGGACACGTAGCGTTTGTTGACGCGCGCCCAGTGGTGCGTGCGGCTACGGGGATGCGAGGCTGAGCAGTATGAACATCCCTTTCTTGGACAACTGGCTCAGGCGCCGTGAGGACGAACGGGAGCACGGGGCAACGGCCGCTGCGAAGGGGGACGACCCCGAGCGCGCGGCGGCCGTCACCGAGCTGCTGTCCGAGTGCGAGCTGCTGCGTGTCCGAGCGGGGCAGGCGGGGCTCGAACTGGATGATTCGCCAAGCTCGTTGACGGCCCTCGACCAGTTGCCGCCGCGCTGGCGCGACGACCCCGAGGAGCTGCCCTGGCTGGGTAACGACGCGGGGCTGTATCTGGGCACGGTCATCGTGCGATCCGTCCCCGGTGCGTCCTGGCACATCTGGCCGGGTGGCCATCCGGTGGTGCGGCTCGCCTCCGGCCGCGAGATCAGCGTCGTCGAGGCCGGGCTGGAATGGGCGGTCAACGGCGCGCCCGAACTCTCCCAGGTCTACGCGGAGGCCGCGGAGGCCTGACCCCGTCCCCGCCCGTGCGCCGGAAGGCCGACCCGCCACCGCACTCCGCCGACCGGCTGACTTCTCGATTTATACGGCTTATGTCGTGTTTACGTGTCGGGCGTGAAGTGCCTTTACCGGCTGGATAGTTTGCGCTGACTCGACACAGCGAAAAGGGGCAGGGCAGCGTATGGTCGTCGATCTGTTGATCGAGCTGCGGGATGTCAACCAACATGCGGGGTGGAGGAGTTCCTCTGTGCGGGCGCGCCCATCACGCCGGGATTCGACTACGATTTACCGTTCATCCCCAGGGGCGCTGCTGCCCGGGGCTCCCCCCGCACCCATCGGGGGGTAGGAGGAACCTCTGCGCCCGGGGTGCGGGGGATACCAGGGGGCAGCAGCTCATGGAGCACCACCTTCCCTGCCGGGTGGCAGGGGGCCCGGCGGCAGCCGGTGATCACTTCTCGCGCAGCGGGACCGACAGATACGACGGGTCGGCCGCGGGCGAGGAGAAGGTCAGCTGCGCGCCGGCCGGGTTGTGCTCGATGTAGAGCGGGTCGACGGTGTCGACGACCACGGCGAGACGGTGGCCGGCCGGGACGTCGTAGGCGGTGGAGAACAACTCCAGGTCTACGGCGAACGGCTGACCGGGCGTCCTGCCGTGGAAGGTGTACGGCGCGTTGCTGACCAGCTTGCCGAGGCCGAGCGGGCCCACGTCGTAGAGGTATGCGACGAGGGTGCCGCTCTCCTTGGTACTGGTCACCGTGGTGTGCAGCTTCGCGGTGCCGCGGACCTGTTGTTCCGAGCCGTGGCGCTCCGACTGCCACACGGCCGCGAAGGACCGTGGCAGCAACGGGATCGAGGCCATCGGCGGCAGCTTGGCGAACTGGTCCAGCAAGCTGGACAGGAAGATCACCCCACCGTTCGCCCCGGAATCGACATCGGCACGGATCTTCCTGTCGCCGCCCAGTGCGATCTTCCGCCGGTCCGTACCCACCGACTTCCAGTCGGGGTAGGTCTCGTACGCACCGGTGGAGCGGGACTTGAGGCGTACGGGGGCCTCGCGGTCCACCCCGTTGTCGACGCCCTTGAGGTGATGGTCGAACCAGCGCCGGGCACTGGTCCAGGTGTCGTTGGGCAGACCGAGCAGTCCGGTGCCCTCCGCGGTGGCATGGTCGCCCGGGCGGAACTCCAGGCGCTTGGGGCCGGTGAGCCGCTCGTAGAAGTCCGCGTACTGGTTGGGCGGGAACAGTGAGTCGCCCCAGGCGTTGCCGAGCATGACGGCCGCGCCGTTGGCGTTGATCTCGTCCACGCGGGTGACGGGGGAACGCTTGCGTCCCCAGTCGATCATCTCCTGCTCCCTCGCCAGGTTGGAGGTGAGGAAGTCGGACATGATCTGCTGGAGTTCGGGGCTGGGCCGCCCCGTGAGGTAGCCGGCGCCGCTGAGCAGCGCCGCGGCCTGCAGGTGCTGGGTGCGGCCGCTGTAGATGGAGTCGATGAGATCGGCCCAGCCGCTGAGGGCGGCCACGGCCTTGATCCGCTTGTCCTGGGCGGCCGCCAGCAGGCTGATCCCGGCGCCGTAGGAGACGCCGGCCATGCCGACCCGCCCGGGGTCGGCGGGGGTGTGGGCCAGCGCCCAGTCGATGACCTTGGAGGCGTCGGCGATGTCGGGTGGACCGGCGGTCTCGATCTCGCCGCCGGACTGCCAGAAGCCGCGTGAGTTGTAACTGACCACCACATAGCCGGAGTCGGCGAGAGCGGTGGCCTGGGCGAGGTACTCGACCTGGGGCATGGCCCAGCTCGTCGGCAGCACGATCACCGGGTAGGTCCGGCCGCTGCCCGCGTCCGGGGGTGTGACGACATTGGCCTTGAGGACGGTGCCGCCGTCGCCCTCGATGTCGACGAACCGCACGGCCGGCGCGGACTCTTCGGCGAGCTGGACCGGGGCGGCCAGGGCTGCAGGGGCAACGCCGGCTGCCGATCCGGCGAGCAGCGCGGCAGAGACGGTACCGATCGCGGTGGTGCGCAGAGCCTTGCGAAGAAGTCCCACGGGTCACTCCTGACTCGTCTGTCCCAACGAAGTGACCCGACGGTAACCGCGAGGCCCTACCGGAGGTAACTCCCCAGTAAGTTACGCCAGCGTAACAATTATTGGACGTGGTGTCAGTGGGAAGTGCACGAGTGGATCGCCCCGAGGACGGCCCCCCGCGGCCCCCGGGCGTGGGGCTTTCCCCCGCCCGCGGAGGCGGGCAGGATCGTCGGCCATGACGGTGCCCGATGTCTTCGACCCACGGATCTACGCCGAGGGACCGCCCCACGCGGCCTTCCGCGAACTGCGCGACCACCACCCGGTCGCCTGGCAGGACGAGTACGAGGTGCTCGGCTGGCCGTCAGGGCCCGGATTCTGGGCCGTCACGAGGCACGCCGACGTCGTCCGCGTACTCAAGGACGCCCGCGCCTTCTCGTCCCACCTCGGGGCCACCCAGATCCGCGACCCGACCCCGCGGACCTCCCGTTCATCCGGCGCATGATGCTCAATCAGGACCCTTCCCCTCGCTGCGCAGGGGAGGCCGCCACCGGCCACGGCCGTCTGCGACGGCTCGTGAGCCGTGCCTTCACCCCCGGCCGCATCGACCGCTTCACCGGCTCCGCACACACCCGCGCCCGCCAACTCCTCGCGGCAGCCGTCGAGTCGGGCGACACCTTCGATCTCGTCCGCACCGTCACCGACGACTACGCCCTGCTCAACCTGGCCGACCTGCTCGGCGTTCCCGAAACCGACCGCGCCCTGCTGCTGAAATGGACCGAACGAGTCATCGCCTACCAGGACCCCGACGAGCCGCCCGTCCTCGGGCCCGACGGCAGGCCCGTCAACCCGCGCTCACCGGCCATGCTGCAGGAGATGTTCGACTACGCCCAGCAGCTCGCCGCGCACAAACGCAGGCATCCCGCGGACGACGTCATGACCTCGCTCGCCACCGGTGAACTCCGCGACGCGGAACTGGAGATGTTCTTCTTCCTGCTCACCGTCGCCGGCAACGACACCGTCCGCAGCGCCGCCCCGGGCGGGTTCCTCGTCCTCGCGGAGCACCCGTCCGAGCAGCGCAGGCTGCGGACGGGCGAGGTGGACACCGGCACGGCCGTCGAGGAGCTGCTGCGCTACCACCCGCCCGTCCTCAGCTTCCGCCGCACCGCGACCGAGGACGTGACCGTCGCCGGGCAGCGGATCCGTGCCGGGGACAAGGTCGTCGTCCTCCATGCCTCGGCCAACCGCGACGAACGGGTCTTCACCGACCCGCAACGCCTCGACCTGACCCGGAACCCCAATCCCCACGTCTCCTTCGGGGACGGTCCGCACGTCTGCCTCGGCGCCCATTTCGCGCGGTTGCAACTGCGGGTGCTGCACGAGGAGGCCAGGAACCTGCTGCCACCGTTCGCTCTCGCAGGGCGGCCGCGCAGGCTCGTGTCGAACTTCATCAACGGCATCAAGTCCCTGCTGCTGGCCGAGGACCGCTGACGGGTCGGGTCAGGCCGACGTGCGGTGCGAACCGCGTGCCGCGGGCAGCGCCGCCTGCGCCGAGCGCGTCACATCGGCGACGAGTTCGACGACATCGGGGCCGTACGCCTGGGAGTTGACGACCTTCAGCAGCAGACAGAACGAACTGTTGCCGTGCTTGCGCGCGAGCTTCTCGTGGTGGCGGGCCAGATAGCGGGTGGCCGCCTGGTTCGTGATGGCGCGCTGGCCGCAGAAGAGGAACACGGGACGAGCTTCCTCGCCTGCCGACAGCCGGGCCAGCAGGACATACTCGGCCACGCCCGGCTCCATGCGGTAGCGCTCGGAGCCGACCTGGAACGCGCCCTGGTCCGGGCCCGGTTCGGCATCCGTGTTGATCTTCACACCCGGCAGCATGGAATGCAGATGCGCGGCCATCCGCCGATTGGACACCGGCCCGCCGACGCAGAACTCGGTACGCTCACCGAACCCCTGCTGGGCTATGTCGTGCCAGACGATCTGCGCATTGGCGCCGCAGTCCTTCACCAGTGCGGCCAGCTCCAGCAGCGCGAACACGTCGAAACGGTGGACGGACCCGTCGCGCCCGGCTTCCCGGTTGACGACAAGCACGCATTCGGAGTTCCCCGGCAGACCGAAGAACTCCTGCTTGCGGCGGAGTTTGCGCCGCCAGAGATACGTGCGGGTGAGCCAGCCGAGCGTGGCGCTGATCCCCGCTGCCACCACACCGAGCACGATGTTGCGAACGTCGTCAGTCATGGGCGCGCATGTTAGCGCTGTCCGCGGAATGTTGTTCGAGGCGGTCCTGACGTCCGGGCCGCACGAAAGTTACGCTGCGCTGACGCACGCCCACAGGAGGTACGGATGCGTCGACCCGTCGTACGGAATGTGTCGGTACTGGCCGTGGCCGTGGCCGCGGCCGTCGTCTCGGTCGGGGCCGCCGCCCCGCCGCCACACTCCCCGCCCGGCACGCCGCACACCCGACCGGCGACAGCACACGCCACGACCCCGGTGCACGCCAAGACCCCGGTCGCCGTCGGGCACGGCGGCGCCGTCGCCAGCGTCGACGCCGACGCGTCCGCCGCCGGGATCGAGGTCTTGCGAGGCGGCGGCAACGCGGTGGACGCGGCTGTGGCGACCGCCGCCGCTCTCGGCGTCACCGAGCCGTACTCCGCGGGTATCGGGGGCGGTGGCTATTTCGTCCACTACGACGCGAGGACCCGCACGGTCCGCACGATCGACGGCCGCGAGACCGCCCCGCGTTCCGCCGACGCCTCCCTGTTCCTGGAGAACGGCACGCCCATCCCGTTCGAGGAGGGCATGACGTCCGGCCTCGGCGTCGGGACGCCGGGCACGCCCGCGACATGGGAGACCGCGCTGGACGCCTGGGGGAGCCGGCCGCTGAAGCAGCTGCTGAAGCCCGCCGAGCGCCTGGCCGAGGACGGGTTCACCGTCGACGCCACGTTCCGCTCCCAGACCGCGGCCAACCAGGCACGCTTCGCCGACTTCCCCGCCACGGCCGAACTGTTCCTGCCCGGCGGGCAGTTGCCGGTCGTCGGGTCGGTCGTCAAGAACCCCGACCTCGCCCGCACCTACAAGGAACTCGGCCGCCACGGCGTCGGCGCCCTCTACAACGGCCCGATCGCCGACGACATCGTGCGCACCGTGCAGGACCCGCCCGTCGCCGAGGGTGCCACCAGGGTGGTGCGTCCGGGCGATCTGACCCGCCAGGACCTCCGGGCGTACGACACCGTCCGCCGCGAGCCGACGAGGGTGAACTACCGGGGGCTGGGCGTCTACGGCATGGCGCCGTCCTCGTCCGGTGGCACCAGCGTCGGCGAGGCCCTCAACATCCTTGAGCGCACCGACCTTTCCCGGGCCACACCGAAGCAGTATCTGCACCGCTTCATCGAGGCGAGCCGGATCGCGTTCGCGGACCGCGGACGGTGGGTCGGCGACCCGGCGTTCGAGGACGTGCCCGTCCGGGGGCTGCTGTCGCAGCGTTTCGCCGACTCGCGCGAGTGCCTGATCAAGGACGACGCCGTACTGACAAGTCCGCTCGCCCCCGGCGACCCGCGCCGGCCCGGGGCGTGCGGTGCGACCGGGCGGGCCGCGCCGACCACGTACGAGGGCGAGAACACCACACACCTGACGACCGCCGACCGGTGGGGCAACGTCGTCGCGTACACCCTGACGATCGAGTCCACGGGCGGCAGCGGGATCACCGTGCCCGGCCGGGGCTTCCTGCTCAACAACGAGCTCACCGACTTCTCGTTCGCACCGGCCGACCCCGCCGTCCACGACCCCAACCTGCCGGGGCCCGGAAAGCGGCCGCGGTCCTCCATCTCGCCGACGATCGTGCTCGATCGCCACGACCGGCCCGTGCTGGCACTCGGCTCACCCGGGGGCGCGACCATCATCACCACCGTGCTGCAGACCCTGACGGGGCACCTGGACCGGGGGCTGCCGCTCGTCGAGGCGATCGCCGCGCCGCGGGCGAGCCAGCGCAACCAGACGACGACGGAATTGGAACCGGCGCTGTGGAACAGCCGGCTGCGCACGTCACTGGAGGCGCTGGGCCATGCGTTCCGGCAGAACCCGGAGATCGGCGCGGCGACCGGTGTCCAGAGGCTGCCGGACGGGCGGTGGCTGGCAGCGGCCGAGAAGGTGCGCCGGGGAGGCGGTTCGGCGATGGTCGTGCGGCCCGGCAGCTGACCGCCGGGACCGGTGGGGGCGCGTCCGGCGCGCGTCCGTCCGGGCCGGCCGGCCGGGGTGTCCGGCCCCCGATCGGCCGGGGGCCGGTAACCCGTCCGGCGGTGCATCCGAGGCGCTTCGCGGATGTGCGGGTAGGGAGCGTTCCGACAGAAAGGCTCCTCCTGTGCGCATGCGAAACACCGCTCTGGCCGCGGCCACCGGTTCCCTCCTGCTCGCCGCCGCGGCATTTCCCGCCTTCGCCCAGCCCGCGACGCCGAACTCATCCGTGGCCCTGCGGGCCGGGGCCCGGACCGAAGGGAGCGTCCCGGCAGCCGATCTGCTGGCCGCGCTCGAGGGCTGCCGGCAGATCTCGAAGGGCAGGTACCGCTCGGACAGCGGCACCGCGGCGAACATCCCCGTCTGCGAGCAGAACGGCGCGGTGTACTGGAAGGCCGACCTGGACATCGACTGCGACGGCATCCGCACCGCGAAGTGCAACACCACGACCGACGGGTACTTCCAGCCGAACACCTCCTTCCAGGCGTCCGACGGGGAGCATCTGAACGCCGAGAAGCTTCCGTTCGTCGTGGTGCCGGGCCCGAGCCCCCTGTGGGACTACCGGCAGTCCGGCATCCGCGGAGGCACCGTGGCGGCGCTCGTCTACGGCGACCGTGTCGTGTACGGCGTCGTCGGTGACAC
This sequence comes from Streptomyces sp. NPDC043812, assembly GCF_056436245.1. Classification (NCBI taxonomy): domain Bacteria; kingdom Bacillati; phylum Actinomycetota; class Actinomycetes; order Kitasatosporales; family Streptomycetaceae; genus Streptomyces; species Streptomyces sp. NPDC043812. Next base: position 58,705 of record NZ_JBWKCY010000011.1, on the reverse strand, counting down.
CGGACCGACCGGGATCATCGGCGAGGCGTCGTATGCGGCGGCGGAGGCGCTCGGCATCGATCCGCACCCCACGAACGGCGGTACGGACTCGGGGGTCACGTACATCCTGTTCAAGAACACGCGGGTGTCGCCGATCGAGAGCCACTCTGCGGCCGTGGAGCTGGGCGACAGTCTGGCCCGGCAGTTCGCCGGCATTGCGCAGCCCGAGCCGAAGCCTGCGAAGGGGCCCGGGGCCGAGCCCAAGCCTGCGACGGGCCCCGGGGCCGCGCCGACGAAGGTCCCGACGAGCGAACGGAAGGCGAACCCGGAAGGGGATCCGGACCGCGAGCCGACGACGGACCGGGCCGCGGATCCTGAAGCCGAGCCGAAGCCGAAGCCGATGCCGGAAGCGGAAGCGGAAGCGGGGCCGCGGGCCGGGCAGCCGGACGGCAGCCATGGACAGGCGGGCTGAGACCTGCCGCAGGAACGCCTGGTCACGACCGATCAGGCAGGACGCCGTACGCTCGCGGCGGCAGTGCAACGACGCGGACCGGCCGGCGTAGGCCCGGTCCCCGCCCCGGAGAATGGAGCCGTGTGACCGAGGACATCGTCGCGTCCGTGGTACGGCAGTGGCTGGCGGTCGATCCGGGACTCGACACCGGGCCGATGGAGCTCATCGGCCGGATCAACCGCTGTGCCGCGCTCCTTCAGCAGGCGGAGGACGCCCCCCTGCGGGCCGCAGGGCTGACCCGCGCCGAGTTCGACCTGCTCGGCGCGGTGCGCCGGACCCAGCGGGAGCTCACCGCGGGGGAGCTGGCCCGTGAGACGTTCTCCTCGGGTACGGCGGTGACCAAGCGTCTGCGCTCGCTCCAGGAGCTGGGGCTGGTCGCGCGCCGCGACGACGACCGTGACCGCCGGGTCGCCCGCGTCGGCCTCACCGAGGAGGGGCGTGCCCTGGTCGACCGCCTGCTGCCGGAGCAGCTCGCCTACGAGCGCACGGTGCTGTCCGGACTCGACGAGGAGGCGCGGGGCAGGCTCAGCTCGCAGCTCAGTGAGCTGCTGGTGCAGCTGGAGGCGCGCATCGGCGCCGCTCACCGCTGAGTCAGAGCGCCGTCAGGATCCGGGGGCCGTCGTCCGTGATGGCGACCGTGTGTTCGGCGTGGGACGCGCGGCTGCCGTCCGCCGTGCGGATGGTCCAGCCGTCGCGGGCTGTGAAGTACTCGTCGCGCCCGCCCGCCACGACCATCGGCTCGATCGCGAGGACCATTCCGTGGCGCAGCGGCATGCCCCGGCCGGGCCGTCCCTCGTTCGGTACGCCCGGGTCCTCGTGCATGCGCCGGCCCACGCCGTGTCCGCCGAAGCCGTCCGGGATGCCGTAGCCCGCCGTGCGGCACACGCGTCCGACGGCGTGGGCGATGTCGCCGATGCGGTTGCCGACCACGGCCGCCGCGATGCCCGCTGCGAGGGCTTGCTCGGCGGTGCGGATGAGCCGTGTGTCGGCCGGGCGGGCGCGGCCCACCGTGAAGCTGACGGCCGCGTCGCCGACCCAGCCCGCGCGGATCGCGCCGCAGTCGACGCTGACCAGGTCGCCGTCGCGGAGCCGGTAGTCGCCCGGGATGCCGTGCACGATCGCGTCGTTGACCGATGTGCAGAGCACGGCCGGGAACGGGACCGGCGCCCAGTCGGGGTGATAGCCGAGGAACGGGGACCCGGCCCCGGCGTCGTCGAGCACCGCCCGCGCCGCCGCGTCGAGGTCGCGCAGGGCGACGCCCACGGCGGCCGCCTCACGCGCCGCGGTCAGTGCCTCGGCCACGATCCGGCCGGCTTCGCGCATCGCCTCGATCGACGCGTCTGTCTTGATCTCCACCATGCCAATTACTATACCGGTTCAACCGTTATTCTCATACCGGTCGATGCGGCATTACAATAACGGCATGGTGCGCACCCCTCTCACCCCCGAAGAGCGCGAACGCGGCGAGCGGCTCGGCCGGCTCCTCCGTCAGGCGCGCGCCGGCCGCAGCATGGTGGAGGTCGCAGCTGCGGCCGGAGTGTCCGCCGAGACCCTGCGGAAGATCGAGACGGGCCGTGCCCCGACCCCCGCCTTCTTCACCGTCGCCGCACTCGCCGCGGTCCTCGGCCTGTCCATGGACGAACTGATCGTGAGCTGTGCGCTGGTGCCGGCCGCCTGAGCCGGCGAGGCGAACGACCGGCCGGGGCATGACGGGCCGCGGAGGCTCACGTACGCTCGGCGTCGTGAGTGCCGAGAAGTTCGCCAGTGCCAGATACGTCAGCGTCACCACGTTCCGCAGGAACGGGACCGGAGTGGCCACGCCCGTGTGGTTCGCCGTGGACGACGGGGAGTTGTTCGTCTGGACGCGGTCGGACTCCTGGAAGGTCAAGCGCCTGCGCAACGACAGCCGCGTCGTCATCACCGTGTGCGACGCGCGCGGCAGGGTCACCGACGGTGCGCCCACCGCCGAGGGCACGGCCCGCCTGCTCGACGCGGCCGGCACCGGCACGGTGCGCAAGCTGCTGTCCCGCAAGTACACCTGGCAGTTCTGGGCGGTCGACCTGCCCGCGACGATCGCGCGGCTCGGAAAACGGCCCCACACGGGCATCGCCGTCACCTTCTGAAAACAGCGCGTAGCAGCCCCGTAACACAACTGCGGTCGAATGCCACCGGTCCTACCTCCCAACAGGTGTCAGGGTGGCGATGACGGTGTATCAACTCCCCGTGGCTGTCGGGGTGTTCGCGCGATACCTCGGAGAGCTGGTCGGACGTCCGGAGCGTACGGACGGCTGGTACGGCATCTTCCGGCAGCGGGACCCCGACGGGATGCGGGCCTGTCTGGACGGAATCGAGATCCCGCCCTGGGACGTGGTCGAATCCCTCCTCCAGGACCTCGTGTCCGTACGGGGGGCGGCGTACGCCGCACAGGAATCGGGCCGTGCCCGTGCGCTCCACGCGGCGGCCGCGGCGGCGCACGACCGGCGGCCAGGCGGCCGGGAGGCGCTTCAGGAGCGCCTGGAGCTGATGGGCACCGAGCGGCAGTACGCGAGGGACCGGGCGGAACAGCTGCTGCGGCTGCTGTCCGCCGAGCCCGAGGGCACCGTGGAGGCGGAGCGGCTGGGCAACGAACTGGCCTGGACCCGCGACGACCACGACCGTGCGGCAGCGCGGGTGACGGAACTGGCGGCACGGCTGGGCGCCTTGGGCGCACCGGCACCTGCACCCGCACCCGAACCCCCAGCCGTCCCCGCACCCGCACCCGCGGTCCCGCGCCAGTGGAACCCGGCCGCGGGCCGCCCGGCGGAGCGGCGGTCCGATGGCTCCACACAAGCCGCGCCGACGGGCGCGACCGGTGGATGGGGCGATCCGCCCGGCCCGGATCCTGCGCCGACGGACGACGCGACGGGCGGCTGGTTCCGTCCCGCCCCGGACGAACGCCCCCACCCGCACCCGGTGGACGAGCCGCCGTACGGTTCCGGCGCCCTGCCGGCCGCTGCCCACTCCGAGGCGGCCGCCGGGGGACCGGCCGGCCTGCCGGAAGGGTGGTTCCGGCCCGGCGACGAGGTGTCGGAGCCGGGGGTCGCAGCGGCGGGCGGGCAGCCAGGGGAACGCCCGGGAGCCGCGGCGGCGGGTGCACCCGCGCCCGGCGGCAAGGAGCCCAGGAGCGTCAAGGCCCGCCGGCGCCGTGGCGCCCGGTTCGCCGGGATCGAGGACGACGGGGACGGCGCCGTCGCCGTGCCCGTGCTGCCCGTCGCCGACGACGTCCCCCGAGGGGCGAGATACGGCGGCGCGGCCGCCCCGCTCGCGGCCCCGGTGGTGGAACCCCCTGAGGACGCCGTGCAGTCCGCCCGTGAGACCGTGTCGGCCCTCGGCCGGCTCCGTGCGCTAGGGCGCAGCGGTGAGGCGCATGCCCTGCTCTGCGAGGCCGCGGCACGTCCCGCGGCCTGGCTGCCCGCGCTCGCCGGGGAGCTGCACCGTACGGGCCTCGCCGCGGACTGGGCCACCCTGCTGTGGGAGGTCGCGTCACAGCCCGCCGAGCGGCTGGCCGCGGCAGCCGACGCGCTCACCGCGGCCGGCAGGCCCGACGACGGGCGGCAGGTGCTGCGGCAGGGGGTCTCCCGCCCGGCGGAGGAGATCGCCGACACCGTGATCGCGTTGGAGGAGGACGGACTGGCCGCGAGATCCGGCGCGTTGCTGGCCGCATTCGTGCAGGTGCGCACGGCGGAGGACACGGCAAAGGTGGCCGACCGCGACCCCGCGCTCCTCGTCCCGCGGCTGCTCGCCGCGGCCCGGGCCGTGTCCGCGGCGCGTGAGCGGGATCTCGTCCACGCGCTGCGTGTGGCGGGGCACCTCGGGGCCTGACCACGGCGGAAATCCGACAGAAATCGACCGCTCGGGTGCGAAACATGATCGACTCCGCGGGTTGACGACGATGGTCTTGCCCCAGTGTGTGACGAGGCTTACGTTCTCCTCCTACGCATTGCATCTACGTGCGTAGAGGCTCTCTGGCGTCCCGTCGAAGGAGCAGCTCATGACCCATGTCGTACGCGCCGCCCTTGTCCAGGCCACCTGGACCGGCGACACCGAATCCATGATTGCCAAGCACGAGGAACACGCCCGCGAGGCCGCCCGCCAGGGCGCCAAGGTCATCGGATTCCAAGAGGTCTTCAACGCTCCGTACTTCTGCCAGGTGCAGGACGCCGAGCACTACCGGTGGGCGGAGCCCGTCCCCGACGGTCCGACCGTCCGGCGGATGCAGGAGCTCGCCCGCGAGACCGGCATGGTGATCGTGGTCCCGGTCTTCGAGCTCGAAGGCGCCGGTTTCTACTACAACACCGCTGCCGTCATCGACGCCGACGGCAGCTACCTCGGCAAATACCGCAAGCACCACATCCCCCAGGTCAAGGGCTTCTGGGAGAAGTTCTACTTCCGGCCGGGCAACGCGGGCTGGCCGGTGTTCGACACCGCGGTCGGCAAGGTCGGCGTCTACATCTGCTACGACCGCCACTTCCCCGAGGGCTGGCGCCAACTCGGCCTGGGCGGAGCCCAGCTGGTCTACAACCCGTCCGCCACCCACCGCGGACTCTCCTCCTACCTCTGGCAGCTGGAACAACCCGCAGCGGCCGTCGCCAACGAGTACTTCATCGCTGCCATCAACCGCGTCGGCATCGAGGAGTACGGCGACAACGACTTCTACGGCACCAGCTACTTCGTCGACCCGCGCGGCCAGTTCGTCGGCGAGGTCGCCAGCGACAAGGCCGAGGAACTGGTCGTACGCGACCTCGACTTCGACCTGATCGACACCGTCCGCCAGCAGTGGGCGTTCTACCGCGACCGGCGCCCCGACGCGTACGACGGGCTGGTGCAGCCGTGAGCGACCTGTACTCCCGTCACAAGGCCGTCCTGCCCGACTGGCTCGCCCTCTACTACGGCAGCCCGATCGAGATCACGCACGGCGAGGGCCGCCACGTCTGGGACGCGGACGGCAACCGCTACCTCGACTTCTTCGGCGGCATCCTCACCACCATGACCGCCCACGCCCTGCCCGAGGTCACCAAGGCGGTGAGCGACCAGGCCGGGCGGATCATCCACTCGTCCACCCTCTACCTCAACCGCCCCATGGTGGAGCTCGCCGAGCGGATCGCCGCGCTGTCCGGCATCCCCGACGCCCGCGTCTTCTTCACCACCTCCGGCACCGAGGCCAACGACACCGCCCTGCTCCTCGCCACCGCCCGCCGCCGCTCCAACCAGATCCTGGCGATGCGCAACAGCTACCACGGCAGGTCGTTCTCCGCGGTCTCCATCACCGGCAACCAGGCCTGGTCGCCGACCACCCTCTCCCCGCTGCAGACGCTGTACGTGCACGGCGGCGTCCGCACCCGTGGCCCCTTCGCCCAGCTGTCCGACGCGCAGTTCACCGAGGCCTGCGTCGCCGACCTGGAGGACCTCCTCGGCCACACCCGCGACGTCGCCGCGTTCATCGCCGAACCGGTCCAGGGCGTCGGCGGCTTCACCTCACCGCCCGACGGGCTGTACGCCGCGTTCCGCGAGGTTCTCGACCGGCACGGCATCCTGTGGATCTCCGACGAGGTGCAGACCGGCTGGGGCCGCACCGGCGACCACTTCTGGGGCTGGCAGGCGCACGCCGAGAACGGCCCGCCGGACATGCTCACCTTCGCCAAGGGCATCGGCAACGGCATGTCGGTCGGCGGAGTCGTGGCCCGCGCCGAGGTGATGAACAGCCTCGACGCCAACTCCATCTCCACCTTCGGCGGTTCGCCCGTCACCATGGCCGCCGGCCTCGCCAACTTGTCCTACCTGCTCGAACACGATTTGCAGGGCAACGCCCGGCGCGTCGGCGGGCTGCTCCTCGAGCGGCTGCGCGCGGTCGCCGCCGCGGTCCCTGCCGTACGCGAGGTACGCGGCCGCGGGCTGATGGCCGGCATCGAACTGGTCCGGCCCGGCACGGACCGGGCCGACCCCGAGGCGGCGGCCCGAGTGCTCGAGTCCACCCGCGAGAACGGCCTGCTGATCGGCAAGGGCGGCGGTCACAACACCAGCGTCCTGCGCATCGCCCCGCCACTGTCGCTCACCGTCGCAGAGGCGGAGGAGGGCGCCGCCGTCCTCGAACAGGCCCTGCGCAGCCTCTGATACGAACCGAGGAGACCATGAGCACCCGCACCCTGATCCGCGGCGGTCTCGTCATCACCGCCGCCGACGAGATCCACGCCGACGTCCTCGTCGACGACGGCCGGATCGCCGCACTCGCCGCCCACGGGACCGCCGCAGCGGAGTCGTGGACCGCGGACCGCACCATCGACGCCACCGGAAAGTACGTCGTCCCGGGAGGCGTCGACGCACACACGCACATGGAGCTGCCGTTCGGCGGCACCTTCGCCTCCGACACCTTCGAGACCGGCACCCGGGCAGCGGCCTGGGGCGGCACGACGACCATCGTCGACTTCGCCGTGCAGTCGGTGGGGCGCTCGCTGCGCGAAGGGCTGGACGCCTGGTACGCCAAGGCCGACGGCAACTGCGCCATCGACTACGCGTTCCACATGATCCTCTCCGACGTCAACGAGTCGTCGCTGAAGGAGATGGACCACCTGGTGGCGGAGGGCATCACGTCCTTCAAGCTCTTCATGGCCTACCCGGGCGTCTTCTACAGCGACGACGGGCAGATCCTGCGCGCCATGCAACGCTCGTCGTCCAACGGCGGGCTGATCATGATGCACGCCGAGAACGGCATCGCCATCGACGTTCTCGTCGAACAGGCACTGGCCCGCGGCGAGACGGATCCGCGCCACCACGGCGAGGTCCGCAAGGTACTGCTGGAGGCCGAGGCGACGCATCGCGCCATCCAGCTCGCCCGGGTCGCCGGCGCACCGCTGTACGTCGTGCACGTCTCGGCGGAGGAGGCCGTCGCCGAGATCGCCGCGGCCCGCGACAAGGGGCTCAACGTCTTCGGCGAGACCTGCCCGCAGTATCTGTTCCTGTCCACGGACAACCTCGCCGAGCCCGACTTCGAGGGCGCCAAGTACGTGTGCTCCACCCCGCTGCGCCCGCGGGAGCACCAGGCGGCACTGTGGCGCGGGCTGCGCACCAACGACCTCCAGGTGGTCTCCACCGACCACTGCCCGTTCTGCTTCAGTGGCCAGAAGGACCTGGGCCGCGGCGACTTCTCCAAGATCCCCAACGGTCTGCCGGGCGTGGAGAACCGGATGGACCTGCTCCACCAGGCCGTCGTCGACGGGCACATCAGCCGCCGCCGCTGGATCGAGATCGCCTGCGCGACACCGGCCAGGATGTTCGGCCTCTACCCCAAGAAGGGCACCATCGCGCCCGGGGCGGACGCGGACGTCGTCATCTACGACCCGCACGCCCGGCAGACGATCTCCGCCGAAACGCACCACATGAACGTCGACTACTCGGCGTACGAGGGCAAGGCCGTCACCGGACAGGTGGAGACCGTGCTCTCGCGCGGCGAAGTGGTCATCGACCAGCGGAAGTTCACCGGCCGGGCCGGCCACGGTAGCTACACCCCCCGCTCCACCTGCCAGTATCTGAACTAGCCCAGGAGGCCCCGACGTGGACTTCGGACTCGTCCTGCAGACCGACCCGCCCGCATCCGCGGTCGTCGGACTGATGCGGCGCGCGGAACGCAACGGATTCCGCTACGGCTGGACCTTCGACTCCGCGGTGCTGTGGCAGGAGCCGTTCGTCATCTACAGCCGGATCCTCGAGCACACGCAGAAGCTCATCGTGGGGCCCATGGTGACCAACCCGGGCACCCGCACCTGGGAGGTCACCGCCTCCACCTTCGCCACCCTCAACGACATGTACGGCAACCGCACCGTGTGCGGAATCGGGCGCGGCGACTCCGCGATGCGCGTCGCCGGCCGCAGACCGAACACCCTGGCCCGCCTGGGCGAGGCCATCGGCGTCATCCGCGACCTGGCCGAGGGGCGCGAGGCGGAGGTCGACGGGCAGCCGGTGCGGCTGCCGTGGGTGAAGGGCGGCAAGCTGCCCGTGTGGATGGGTGCGTACGGGCCGAAGGCACTGGCGCTCGCCGGGCAGAAGGCCGACGGCTTCATCCTCCAGCTCGCCGACCTGTATCTGACGGAGTGGATGGTCAAGGCCGTGCGTGCGGCTGCCGCCGACGCCGGTCGCGACCCCGCGTCCGTCACCGTCTGTGTCGCCGCCCCGGCGTACGTCGGCGACGATCTCGCGCACGCCCGGGAGCAGTGCCGGTGGTTCGGCGGCATGGTCGGCAACCACGTCGCCGACCTCGTCTCACGCTACGGCGAGCACTCGGACATGGTGCCCGAGGCGCTCACCGCGTACATCAAGGAACGGCACGGCTACGACTACAGCCACCACGGGCGAGCCGGGAACCCGTCCACGGACTTCGTCCCGGACGAGATCGTCGACCGGTTCTGCCTGCTGGGGCCCGCCGAGGCGCACATCGAGAAGCTGAAGGCCCTGCGCGACCTGGGAGTCGACCAGTTCGCCGTCTACAACATGCACGACGCGAAGGAAGCGACGATCGACGCGTACGGAGCGGAGATCATCCCCGCACTCACCAGATGACCATCGGCTGAAAGGTCACGCAGCATGACCGCGACCGTCCCGCCCGTGCAGCCCGAAGGATCCACAGCCGAATCGGCGGGACGCGTCGAGCTCCCACCCGGCACCCACCTCGCCGACAGCCGTTTCGTCAACGACGACCTGCTGCCCGTACCGGTCGCACGGCGCCGCTGGACGACGTACAACTTCGCGGCGCTGTGGGTCGGCATGGCGCACAACATCCCTTCCTGGCTCCTCGCCTCCGGTCTCGTCGCGCTCGGCATGGACTGGAAGCAGGCCGTGTTCACCATCGCGCTCGCCAACGTCATCGTGCTCGCGCCGATGCTGCTCACCGGGCACGCCGGACCGAAGTACGGCATCCCGTTCCCGGTACTCGCCCGTGCCTCGTTCGGGCTGCGCGGCGCCAACCTGCCGGCGATGATCCGGGCCGGGGTGGCGTGCGCCTGGTTCGGCATCCAGACCTGGATCGGCGGCCAGGGAATCTTCGTGCTGCTCGGCAAGCTGTTCGGCGGCTGGGCCGAGGCGGCGACGATCGGCGGCCAGCCATGGACGCTGTGGGTGTGCTTCGTCTTCTTCTGGGTCCTCCAACTGGCCATCATCTACCGGGGAATGGAGACACTGCGCCGCTTCGAGAACTGGGCCGCGCCGTTCGTCATCGTCGGCGCGCTGGTGCTGCTGGTGTGGATCGCCGACAAGGCGGGCGGCCTCGGGCCGCTGCTCGACCAGCCGTCGCAGCTCGGCTGGGGCGCCGACTTCTGGCCGGTCTTCTTCCCCTCCCTCATGGGCATGATCGCCTTCTGGTCCACCCTCTCGCTCAACATCCCCGACTTCACCCGCTTCGGAGCGGGCCAGCGGGCCCAGGTCTGGGGCCAGACACTCGGCCTGCCCACCACGATGACGCTCTTCGCCCTGCTGTCCGTCTTCGTCACCTCCGGCTCCCAGGCCGTGTACGGGGCGGCGGTCTGGGACCCGGTGGCGCTCGCGGCGAAGACCGACAACGTCTTCGGGCTGCTCTACGCCCTGGTGACGGTGCTCGTCGCCACCATCTCGGTGAACATCGCGGCGAACGTCGTCTCACCCGCGTACGACCTGGCGAACCTGGCGCCGCGCTTCATCAACTTCCGCACCGGCGCCCTGATCACCGGCGTCGTCGGTGTGCTGATCATGCCGTGGAAACTGACCGAGACGCCCGAGCTGTACATCTTCACCTGGCTCGGTCTGGTCGGCGGCCTGCTGGGGACCGTCGCCGGCATCCTCATCGCCGACTACTGGCTGATCCGCCGCACGGTCCTGGACCTGCCCGCGCTGTACACACCCGGCAGCCGGTACTGGTACACGTCCGGCTGGAACCTGCGAGCCGTCGCGGCGTTCCTCGTCGGCGGTGTCCTCGCGATCGGCGGTTCCCACTCCGCCCCCGGCAAGGGGCCCTTCCCCGAGGACGGACTGATCCCCCTACTGCGTCCGCTCGCGGACTACGGATGGGCGGTCGGGCTGGCGGCGTCCCTGCTGCTGTACATGGGGCTGATGAGGGCCGGCGGGCGGCGGACGGCCGTGTGAAATGCGGCCGTCGCCGACAGCGGGCGGCTCAGCGGCGATCGCGCTGGGCCGCGACGACCTGACGCAGGGTCTTCTCGCCCGGCCCGCCGCGCTGGACGCGCTCGGCGAAGCCGGGGAACTGGCCGGCGATCGCGCTCAGCAGCCGCAGTTCGATCGGCGCGACGTTGATCTCGGCCACGTCGCGTTCCACCGCGCGTACGACCGCGTCGACGACCTGCCGTGGCGAGACCGTCCGCATGCCCGCCGGCGGCTTCGCTCCGGTGTCGGCGAACATGCCGACGTCCCGGACGAATCCCGGCTGGACGATGGAGACCCCGACGCCCGTGCCGTACAGATCCTGCCGCAGGCCGAGCGCGAATCCACGCATGCCGAACTTGGTCCCGCTGTACAGCGACGCCGACTTCGTGGCTGCCTTCCCCGACAGTGAGCCCACGAACGCCAGATGCCCGCTGCCCGACTCGACCATCGCGGGGGCGAGCAGCCGGGCCAGCATCGCGGGGGCGCGCAGATTCACCGCGAAGGCGCGGTCGACCTGCTCGGGGGTGTAGTCGAGCAGATCGCCGCTGGAGGGCAGGGCGGCATTGGCGACGAGGATGTCCGTGCCTGCCGCCTCCTCCGCCAGCCTTTCCACATCGCCCGGCTCCGCCAGATCGGCCAGGACCGTCCGGGCGCCGTAGCGCTCCGCGAGCGGCGCGAGGGCGTCGGCACGCCGGCCGCTCACGATCAACTTGGCACCGCGAGTGGCGAGTTCGGCGGCGAGGGCGCCGCCTATACCGCCGGTCACCCCGGTGAGGAGAACGGTTGCTCCGGTGATCCGCATCTGGTTACCCTCCAGTTCTGTTCGTTCGAACGAACAATAGGGAGGCGAGGCGGTCGTGTCCACAGACGCATTCGGCGGACTGGCGCAACACGTACAGGACTTGAGGGACGGACACACCACGTCCGAAGCCCTCGTGACCAGCGCCATCGAGCGCATCGAGGCGAGCCGGGGAACCATCAACGCGTTCCGCTGGGTACGCGGCGAACAGGCCGTCGCGGAGGCGAGAGAGGCGGACCGGCGACTGGCGGCGGGGGAGAAGCTGCCGCTGCTCGGCGTACCGATGGCCGTCAAGGACGACACCGATGTGGCCGGCCTCCCCACCCTGTTCGGCTGTCAGGGTGAGATCGCCGCCGCTGCCACGGACGGCGAATCGGCGCGCCGCCTCAGGGCGGCCGGCGCCGTCATCGTCGGCAAGACGAACTCCTGCGAGCTCGGCCAGTGGCCGTTCACCGAAGGCCCCGCCTTCGGCGCCACCCGCAACCCCTGGTCCCTCGACCACACCCCGGGCGGGTCCTCCGGCGGTTCCGCCGCCGCCGTCGCCGCCGGGCTCGTGCCCGCGGCACTCGGATCGGACGGCGCGGGATCGATCCGCATCCCCTCGGCCTGGACGCATCTCGTCGGCATCAAACCCCAGCGCGGACGCGTCTCCCTCTACCCGTACACCGACGCCTTCCAGGGCCTCGCGGTCAACGGTCCCCTCGCCCGCACCGTCGCCGACGCGGCCCTGCTGCTCGACGTCGTCCAGGGCCCGCACCCCGAGGACCTGCACCGGCCCGCCGCGATCGATGCGTCCGCCGCGGCCCGCCGTGAACCGGGTACGCTGCGCATCGCCCTCGCGTGGCGGCCGCCCCTCACCCTCACCGGAACCAAGCCGCACCCCGAGGTGCGCCGCGCCGTGACCGAGCTCGCCGAGGCACTCGCGCGGCTCGGCCACACCGTGGAGGAGGCCAGGCCCCGTTACGGACTGATCGGCCTCAGCCTCGTCCCGCGCGGTACCGCCGGCGTCGGTGAGATCGCCGCGCAGCACCCCCAACCCGCCCTGCTCGACCCCCGCACCCGCAGCGCCATGCGCAGCGCCCGGGTGTTGCGCGGCCCCGTCGTGCGCGCCGCACGCGCGCGCGAAATCCACCAGCACCGCCGTATCGGTGCCCTGTTCGACACCTACGACGTCCTGCTCACCCCGACGACCGCCGCTCCGCCCCCGCGCATCGGCACCTTCGACGGCCTCAGCACATGGCGCACCAACGCCGTCATGACCGCTGCCTGCCCGTACGCCTGGCCCTGGAACGTCCTCGGCTGGCCCGGGGTCAACGTCCCCGCCGGTCTGACGGCCGACGGACTGCCCGTCGGGGCGCAGCTGCTCGGACCGGCCGGCAGTGAGGAGCGGCTGATCTCGCTGGCCGCCCAGCTGGAGTCCGACCTGCGGTGGTACGAGAAGCGCCCGCCCTCCCTGCCCGGCCGGGCGGCCGTGGAGGGGGGTGCCCCCGGCGAAGCCATGGGGAGTGCCCCCACCGCGTGACCGGCGCAGGCGCGGCGGTGGGACAATGACCGGCATGTCCACCGCCGCCCGCTCCGCCTCGACACGGCAGCGCATCATCGAGGCCGTCCTGCACATCATCGGCAGCGGCGGGGTGGCGGCGGTCACCAACCGCCGGATAGCCAAGGAGGCCGGCGTCTCCCTCGGCTCGGTCACGTACCACTTCGAGACGCAGCACGAACTGCTGCGGGAGAGCCTGCTGCACTTCGTACGCGCGGAGACCCGGCGGTTCACCGAACTCGCTGACCAGTGCCAGAGCGACGGCATCGACATCGGCGGCGCCGCGTCGCTCGCGGGCCAGGTCGCGGACGGCACGGCCTTCGACAGCGAGCACATCGCCACGTTCGAGCTCTACGTCGAGGCCGGGCGCGACGAGCGGCTGCGGGCGGCGGCCGCCGAGGCGTTCTCCGCCTACGACCGCCTGGCCACGCAGATCCTGGCCGGACTCGGTGTCCCGGACGCCGAGCGGTACGCGGCCACCACCGTGGCGCTGGTCATGGGCCTCCAGTTGCGCCGGCTGGCCACCGGCAGCCCCGCCGAGGACCTCGTGGACGCCCTGCTGCTGCTCGCACGGGGCGCGGTCGGCCAGGACGTCCTCGGCCCGCGCTGACGCGTCGCGCGCGACGCGTCCGCCAGGACAAGTCCGGTCGATCACGTGCGGAGCCAGATGACGAGGGCTCCTGCCCGATGTCGCCCTCGTCGACGTGCTGATGCCTTAGATGACGGGCATCGAGACCACCAGATGCATCGCCGCCGACCCGCAACTCGCCGCGGTGCACGTCGTGATCCTCACCAACCACGGCCTCGACGAGTACGTCTTCGACGCGCTGCGCGCCGGAGCCGCCGGATTCCTGCTCAAGGACACCGAACCGGCCGAGCTGCTCCACGCGATCCGGGTCGCGGCCCGTGGCGACGCGCTGCTGTCCCCGGCCGTCACCCGCCGCCTCATCGGCGAGTTCGTCGGCCGTCCGCCGGACCGTGCGAGCGCACCCGGAATGAGGTGCTCACGCGCCGTGAGCGTGAGCTCACGGCACTGGCGGCGCGAGGGCTCACGAACGAGGAGATCGCGGCGCGCATGGTGATCAGCCCGTTCACCGCCAAGACCCGCATCAGCCGCGCCATGACGAAACTCGGTGCCAGGGACCGGGTGCAACTGGTCGTGTTCGCCTACGAATCGGGGCTCGTGGAGCCGCGCGAGCAGTCGCGCTGAGCGCCTTGGTGCAGCAGGCTCGTTGATGCGGGCCATCCACTTCGAAATTACCCTGAAAGGGTGCATATCGCCCGTCGATGCGCCGCGCCCGTCCTGGCCCTGGGGCTGGCGCTCGGCCTGCTGCCCGTCCGGGCGGCGGCGGGCGACGGGCCCCGGCTCGCGGCAGCCGTCGGGGGCGTGCCGCCGGCGAAGCTCGGCGCCAGCTACGAGAGCGGCTGCCCGGTACCCCCCGAGCGGTTGCGGCTGATCGCCATGAACCACTGGGGCTTCGACGGCCGCGTGCACCGCGGGGAGCTGATCGTCCATCAGGATGCGGTTGCCCCCGTACTGCGTATCTTCGGGGAGGCGTTCGACGCGAGATTCCCCGTCCGGCGGATGCGTGTCATGGCCGAGTACGGCGGCAGCGATGCACGCGCCATGGCCGACGACAACACCTCGGCCTTCAACTGCCGACGGGTGACGGGCGACGCGGAACACCTGTCACGCCACTCGTACGGTGACGCCGTCGACATCAACCCGCGGGAGAACCCGTACGTCGACCGCTCGGGAGAGGTCCACCCGCCCGCCGCGGAACGCCACTTGGACCGGAACCGGCGGGTCGAGGGAATGATCGTGCCGGGCGACGCGGTCACTGCGGCGATCGACGAGGCGGGCTGGGTGTGGGGCGGGTACTGGTCGACGCCCGACTACCAGCACGTGTCGGCGGACGGGACCTGATCCGGCCGCGCCCCCTGTCGAGGGTATTTAGGTGCCCCGTGCACCTTTTGCCGTACGGGGTTACCTGATCTTGATTAAAAGTTGCACGACTCCCCAGGTCCGGCCCTTGATTCCCGAAGTGTATGCGAAATACGGTCTGCGGTATTCCTTGATCACCCTGTGGCGGGAGGAAGACCCTCGTGCGCCGAACAGCCGTTTTCCCCACGGCAGTTGCCCTTCTATCCCTCATGACGGGCTGCTCGTCCCTGCAGTCCTCGGCGACCGAGGTCGGCGGGGTACGCATGACCGACGAGCGCCCCCTGCGTGAGGGCGGCACCCTCACCATTGCCCTCAACGCCGATCCGGACAAACTCGATCCGACGCTGGCCCAGACCCTTGTCGGCCGCACCGTCTTCTCCGCCATGTGCGAGAAGCTCTACGACATCGACCAGCACGGGGTGGTGATACCCCAGCTCGCCGCCGCGCTCCCCACGACATCGGCGGACGGGCGCACCGTCACCGTTCCCGTACGCAAGGGCGTCACCTTCAGCGACGGCACCGCTTTCGACGCCCGCGCGGTCGTCACCTCGCTGCTGCGCCACCGCGACCTGCCCGGATCGGCGCGCGGCACCGAACTCGCGCCCCTGGAATCGGCCGAGGCCACCGGCCCGTACACGGTGAGGCTCACCCTCGGGCAGCCCTACGTCCCGCTCACCGGTGTCCTCGCCGACCGTGCCGGGATGGTGATGTCCCCGGCAGCCCTGAAGAAGTACGGCAAGGACTTCACCAACCACCCCTCCTGCGTAGGCCCGTTCCGCTTCGCCGAACGGGTCGGCGGCGACAGGATCGTGCTCAGGAAGGATCCCCACTACTACGACGCCGGCAAGGTCCACCTCGACGAAATCGTCTACAAACCCATTCCCGACGGCAATGTCCGCCTCGCCAACCTGCGTTCCGGCGACATCCAGATAGGCGACCAGATGGCGCCCGTCGACGTCCGCAGCTCGCTCACGGAGCCCAAGCTCCAGCTGTTCAACTCGCCCTCCCTCGGCTACCAGGGCCTCGGCATCAACGTCGGCAACGTGAAGGGCCTCGGGGAGAAGCCCGAAAAGATCGACACCCTGCTCGCCCGCGACGTCCGCGTCCGCGAGGCGTTCGAGCTCTCCCTCGACCGGGCGCTCATCAACAATGTCGTCTACCTGGGCATGTACGAACCGGCCTGCGGACCCGTCTCACCGCAGTCCGCCATCGCCCCCGGCGTCCCGCACACACAGTGCCCGAAGCGCGATGTCCCCCGGGCACGGCAACTGCTGCGCGAGGCAGGGGCGAAGGGCCCCGTACGCATGGAGCTCAAGGTCTCCACCACCCCCGAGGCCGGCCGGCTCGGACAGGTCGTCCAGGCCATGGCCAAGGAAGCCGGATTCGACGTGACCCTGCAGCCCACCGAGTACGCCACCCTTCTCGAGGAGACCGACTCCGGGAAGTACGACGCCTTCACCAGCGGCTGGTCGGGGCGGCTCGACCCGGACGGCAACATCGCCGCGTTCCTGCGGACGCAGGGATCCATGAACGCCTACGGCCTCTCCGACCCGGACATCGACCGGCTCGTGGAACGCGGCCGCACCGAGGCGGACCCCGCCGCACGCGCCGGGATCTACGCCGAGCTGATCCGCCGCGTCCGGGCGGAACACACCCTCATCTATCTCTACCGGCAGAAGAACTACGTCGTCGCCACCAAGTCCGTCGCGGGCGTCCGCGTCTACGGCGACGGCCTCGTGCGAGTGAAGACTGCGGGGTACACGCGATGACCGGCTATCTGCGCACCCGGCTGCGCCAGTCCCTCATCACGCTCGTCCTCGTCAGCATCGTCGTCTTCGCCGGCATCAGAGCCCTGCCCGGCGATCCCGCGCTCGCCCTCGCAGGCGAGGAACGCAGCCCCGAGGCGCTCGCCGCGATCCGGGCGAGCTACGGCCTCGACGACAACATCCTCGTCCAGTACGGCCGGTTCATCGGCCACGCCGTCACGGGTGACCTCGGTACCTCCTCCCGTACCGGGCTGCCTGTCGCCGATGCCATCGCCGAGGCCCTGCCCGTGACCCTCGAACTGGCCGCGCTCTCCCTGCTGCTGGCCGTCGTCGTGGGCGTGGGCGCGGGTGTCGTCGCGGCGGTCCGGCGCGGCAGGCCGGAGGAGTGGCTGGCCAACGCGATCGCGCTGCTGGGCCTCTCGGTGCCGACGTTCTGGCTCGGCATCGTGCTCGTCCTCGCGTTCGCGATCGCCGTACCCGTCTTCGCCGCCTCCGGATTCGTGCCCTTCGGCACCGATCCGCTCGACAACCTCCGCCGCATGGTGCTGCCCGCGATCGTCCTCGGCTCCGGACTCGCCGCCGTCGTCATGCGCCAGACCCGGGCCGCGATGCTCGACTCGCTCTCAGCCGACTACGTCCGTACGGCCAGGGCCAAGGGCCTGTCCCGGCGGGCCGTCATCGGCCGGCACGCCCTGCGCAACTCCCTGGTCACCGTCGTCACCGTGCTCGGTCTGCAACTCGGGCATCTGATCTCGGGAGCCGTCGTCACCGAGTCGATCTTCGTCCTGCCCGGATTCGGCAAGCTCACCATCGACGCCGTCTTCACCCGCGACTACGCGACCCTCCAAGGCGTGGTGCTGTGCACCTCCGCCGCGTACATCCTCATCAACCTGCTGGTCGACGTGCTCTATTCGGTGATCGACCCGCGTATCCGGCTCGGAGGTGCCAGGTGACCACGACCGTCCTCACAGCGCCCGGCACCAAGGCCGTCGCTGCCCCGCGCGGCGGCGGCAGGCTCCGTGCGCTGAGGCGCAACCGCCTCGCCCTGACCGGCGGGGTCATCGCGGCCGTCTTCGTCCTCGCCGCCCTCCTCGCCCCGCTCGTCGCCCCCTACGACCCGGCACAGCCCCACTTCGACAACGCACTCGCCGCACCCAGCTGGGCCCACTGGCTCGGCACCGACGACCTCGGCCGTGACCAGCTCTCCCGGATCGTCCACGGAGCCCGTGCGTCGATGCAGGTCGGACTGCTCGCGGTGGCCCTCGCCTTCCTCGTGGGCGTACCGCTGGGACTCCTTGCCGGCTACTACGGCCGGATCGTCGACAGCACGGTCTCCCGGCTCACCGACACCATGCTGGCCTTCCCGTTCCTGGTGCTGGCCGTCGGGCTCGCCGCCGTCCTCGGACCGTCGCTGAGCAACGCCACGATCGCTGTCGGCATCTCCCAGGTTCCGGCGGTCATCCGCATCACGCGCGCCGAGACCCTGCGGCTCAAGCACGCCGACTACGTGGCGGCGGCGATCGCCAACGGCGGCGGGGACGCGACCGTCCTGCTGCGCCACGTCCTGCCCAACGCCACCTCGGCGCTCGTCGTCCAGGCCACCGTCGGCATCCCCGCCGCCATCATCGGCGAAGCCCTGCTCAGCTTCCTCGGGCTCGGCGTCCAGCCACCCGACCCCTCGCTCGGCGTCATGCTCGCCGGTGCCCAGTCGTTCCTCGCCCCCGCGCCATGGCTGGCCGTCTTCCCCGGACTGGCGATCATCGCCGCCACCCTGGCCTTCAACCTGCTCGGTGACGGGCTGCGCGACGTCCTCGACCCCCGTGGAGCCACCCGATGACCAGCCCAGTGCTCAGCGTGCGGGACCTGTCGGTGTCCTTCCGCAGCGACAGCCGTACCGTCCATGCCGTCGACTCCGTCTCCTACGACCTGGCAGCAGGCGAAGTCCTCGCCGTGGTGGGCGAGTCGGGGTGCGGCAAGTCCGTCACGTCGATGGCCGTGATGGGGCTGCTGCCGCCCACGGCGAGCGTCACCGGGTCGATCCTGCTCCGCGGTCGCGAACTCGCGGGCGCCGACGACAAGGCGCTGGGCGCGGTCCGCGGCAAGGACATCGCGATGATCTTCCAGGAGCCGATGACGTCCCTCAACCCCGTCCTCACCATCGGCCGGCAGATCACGGAGGTGCTCCGCAGGCACCAGGGTCTGACTCGCAGGGAAGCCCGGGAACGGGCCGTCGAGCTGCTCGAACTGGTCGGCATGCCCGCCCCGCGCCGTCGTGTCGACGAATACCCGCACCAGCTCAGCGGCGGCATGCGGCAGCGCGTGATGATCGCCGTGGCGGTCGCATGCGACCCGACGGTGCTCATCGCCGACGAGCCGACCACCGCGCTCGACGTCACCGTGCAGGCCGGCATCCTCGAGGTCCTCCAGTCCCTGCGCGAACGGCTCGGCACCGCGATCGTCCTCATCACCCACGACCTCGGAGTCGTCGCGGACATCGCCGACCGGGTCCTCGTCATGTACGCCGGCCGGGCCGTCGAACAGGCACCGGTCCACGAGCTGTTCACCGCGCCCCGCCACCCCTACACGAGCGGGTTGCTCGGCGCCGTGCTCCGGCCCGGTGAAGAGGGCAAACGGCGGCTCCCCGAGATCCCCGGCCTCGTCCCGAGCCTCGACACCCAGCCGGACGCCTGCACCTTCGCCCCGCGCTGCGACCGGGCCGACGACGCATGCACCGCATCAAGGCCCGGATTCGAGGCCCTGTCCGGCTCCCGAATCGCCGCCTGCCGCCACCCGCTCCCGATGCCCGCCGAGGAGGCCGCACCGTGACCAGCACCTCAGCCGTACTCGAACTCGACGGTCTCACCCGCCACTTCGCCTCCGGCAAGGGCACCGTCCGCGCCGTCGACGGCGTCAGCCTCACGGTCGGACGCGGCGAAGTGCTCGGCCTCGTCGGCGAATCGGGCAGCGGCAAGTCCACCGTGGGCCGGTGCGCCGTACGCCTCGACGAACCGACCGCCGGCACCGTACGCATCAACGGCACCGATGTCACCCGGCTCTCCCGCCGCGCGCTGCGTCCCCTGCGCAAGGACTTCCACCTCGTCTTCCAGGACCCCTCCTCGTCCCTCGACCCGCGGATGACGATCGGCGGCATCATCGCCGAACCGATCAGACTGCACGCTCTCGCCCGCGGCGAGGCGGTACGGGAACGGGTGGAGCAGCTCCTCGCCCAGGTCGGGCTGCGGCCCGAGCACGCCGACCGGCATCCGCACGAGCTCTCCGGCGGCCAGCGCCAGCGCATCTCCATCGCCCGCGCCCTCGCCGTCGACCCGGATCTGCTGATCGCCGACGAGCCGACGTCCGCACTCGACGTCTCCGTGCAGGCGTCCGTCCTCAACCTCCTCGCCGACCTGCAGCGCGACCGCGGGTTCGGCTGCCTGTTCATCACCCACGACCTCGCGGCCGTCGAGTTCCTCGCCGACCGGATCGCCGTGATGTACCTCGGCCAGATCGTCGAGCAGGCACCGACAGCAGAACTCTTCGCCGACCCCAAGCACCCGTACACACAGGCCCTGCTCTCCGCCGCGCCCGTCCCCGACCCGGCCGTGCAGCGGTCACGCGAGCGGATCGTACTCAGCGGAGAGCTGCCCAGCCCGCTCGATCCGCCTGCCGGCTGCCGCTTCCACACCCGCTGCCCACTGGCCGTGGACCGCTGCCGTACCGACGTTCCCGAGCTGCGTACGCTGCCGGGAGAGGAACGCCAGGTCTCCTGCCATCTGGTCGCCGACGACGGCACGGCCCCCGACGCCACCGCCCCCCGCGCGATCGCCATCACCCCCGCTCACTGAGGGAGTCACCCGAACATGTTCACCACCCGGCCGACCCTCCAGGGCACCTTCGGCATGGTGTCCTCCACCCACTGGCTGGCATCCCAGTCCGCGATGGCCGTGCTGGAGGACGGCGGGAACGCCTTCGACGCCGCCGTCGCCGCCGGATTCGTCCTCCACGTCGTCGAGCCCCACCTCAACGGCCCCGCCGGCGAGGTCCCGGTCGTCCTCGCCCCCGCAGGCGGCGAGGTGCGCGTCCTGTGCGGGCAGGGCCCGGCACCTGCGGGCGCCACGATCGACCACTACCGGGCGCTCGGGCTCGACCTCGTGCCGGGCACCGGACCGCTAGCCGCGGCCGTTCCGGGAGCGTTCGACGCGTGGATGCTGCTGCTGCGGGACCACGGCACCAAGACGCTCGCCGAGGTGCTGAAGTACGCCATCGCCTACGCGGAGGACGGGCACGCACCCGTCGAGCGGGTCGGCGAGACCGTGGAGAGCGTACGGGAGCTGTTCGAGACCGAGTGGACGACGTCCGCCGACGTGTATCTGCCCGGCGGCAGGGCGCCCCGGCCGGGCGAGCTGTTCCGCAACCCCGCACTCGCAGCGACCTGGCGGCGCCTCGTCGAGGAGGCGGGCGACGGCGGGCGCACCGAACAGATCGAGCGGGCACGGGAGATCTGGCGCGAGGGCTTCATCGCCGAGGCCCTCGTACGGCAGTCCGGCGTGCCGACCATGGACACCAGCGGCTCCCGGCACACCGGCACGCTCACGGCCGCCGACCTGGCCGGCTGGTCGGCCGGCTACGAGGCGCCCGCCACGTACGACTGGAACGGCTGGACGCTGTGCAAGGCAGGCGGCTGGAGCCAGGGGCCGGCCTTCCTCCAGCAGCTCGCGCTGCTGCCGCCCGAGCTGCCCGCCTACGGTTCGGCCGATTACGTCCATCTGCTGATCGAGGGCTGCAAGCTCGCCATGGCCGACCGGGAGGCCTGGTACGGAGACGCCGCCGACGTGCCCGTGCAGGCTCTGCTGTCGGAGTCCTACAACGCCGGGCGGCGGGCACTGATCGGGCAGAAGGCGTCGTACGAGCTGCGGCCCGGCAGCCCGGACGGGCGGGAGCCCGTGCTCAGCGCGCACGCGCGTGCCGTCGCCGCCGGGGAGCCCGGCTTCAACGCGATGGGCATACCGGCCGCCGGCGCGGGCGAGCCCACCGTCGCCAAGGACGGCACCACCCGCGGTGACACCTGCCATCTCGACGTGGTCGACCGCTGGGGCAACATGGTCGCCGCCACGCCGAGCGGCGGCTGGCTGCAGTCCAACCCCGTCGTTCCCGAACTGGGCTTCCCCCTCGGGACCAGGCTCCAGATGGCCTGGCTGGACCCCGGTCTGCCGAACTCGCTCACCCCGGGCCGTCGCCCCCGCACCACCCTCACCCCCTCGCTCGCACTGCGCGACGGGGAGCCCGTCATGGCCTTCGGTACGCCCGGTGGCGACCAGCAGGACCAGTGGCAGGTCCACTTCTTCCTGGCCGTGGCCCTGCGCGAGCAGGTACGGGGCGGGCTGGACCTGCAGGGCGCCGTCGACGCGCCGAACTGGCACAACGACGCCTTCCCCGGCTCCTTCTTCCCACGCGGTATGCGGCCCGGCAGCGTCACGGTCGAATCCCGGATGGATCCGGACGTCGTCGCCGACCTGCGGGAACGGGGCCATGACATCACCGTCGGTGAGCCCTGGTCCGAGGGCAGGCTGTGCGCCGTGGCCAGGGACCCGCGCACCGGCGTGCTCTCCGCCGCGGCGAACCCCCGGGGAATGCAGGGTTACGCGGTGGGGCGCTGACCGCATCCCGGGATGTCAGCGGGACGTGATTGGCTGGAGGCATGATCGATGAATTCCTGACCGGTGATCTCTCCGGCGTCGAGGAAGCGGTCCGCAAGGCGGCCGCCGCCGAGATCATGCCGCGCTACCGGCAGCTCGCCGCGCACGAGATCCTCGAGAAGAGCGGTCCGCACGACCTCGTCACCGCCGCGGACCGGCTGGCCGAGGAGCACCTGACCGCCTCGCTGACGACCCTGCTGCCCGGCTCCGTGGTCGTCGGCGAGGAAGCGGTCCACGCCGACCCGGCGGTGTACGAGGCGCTGCGCGGCGACGCGCCCTTGTGGATCGTCGACCCGGTCGACGGCACCCGCCAGTTCGTGGGTGGCGATCCCGGCTTCTGCACGCTGGTCGCCCTCGCGCACCGCGGTGAGCTCCTCGCCTCGTGGACGTATGCCCCGGTGACCGAGGAGTTCGCGTGCGCCGTGCGCGGCGGCGGCGCCACGCTCAACGGCGAGAAGCTGCGCTCCGGGTCGCCCGAGCCCGGAGCCGTGCTCGAAGTGGCCATGTCCCACCCCGACTACTCCAGCCCCGCCGAGAAGCGGTCACTGCTCGGCCTCGCAGTCCCCGGAGTGCATGCTCGGCCCTGCGGATCAGCGGGTCTGGAGTATCTGGCCGTCGCCCGTGGCGCACTGGACGCCACCGCGTTCAGCTGGGAGTACGCCTGGGACCACGCGGCAGGCCTGCTGCTGGTCACCGAAGCCGGCGGAGCCCATCTCACGCTCACGGGCGAACCGTTCCGCATCGTGGGCGGCAACTCCCTTCCGTTCACGGCCGCGCGTGACGAGGCGACTGCCCGCCGGATACGGGAAGTGCTCAGCTGACGGTGCGGGAGGTCAGGTCAACCGCGACCGGACCTCCCGCACCAGCTCTTCCGCCGCCTCCACCGCCGCCGCGTCCAGCCCGGCGAGCGCTGCCGAGACCCGCGCCGTGAAATCCCCCGGCACATCCGCCAGTGCCGAGGCGGCCGCCAGCGCGCCTTTCTCGTTGACGCACCACACCCTGTGATGGGCGAGCACGGCCTGTACCAGCACGCCGAACGCCCGCGACAGACACAGCGACACATGGAGCACGTCGCCGGAGCGCGCCGACTTGCGCGCGGCGGCGACGGAGAACTCCGCCTCCCACGACGCGCCGACCAATGCCTCGCGCAGCGCATCCGGATACGCCTGCGTCCGCGCCTGAAGTGCCGTCAGCTCGCCGGTCTCATCCGCCAGTACGCGGCACAGCGCCACCTCACCCGCATAGGCGGGCGACCAGAAGCCCAGCGGATGTCCCGGCTGCACCGCCGTCTCGTACCGTCCGGCCCGGCAGTCCGCCCACACCCGCTGCACGCGGTCCAGATCCCGCAGGATCCAGTCCACTCGTGCACCCTCCACGGTCAGCCACGCGCCCCCGTCGACCCACGGCCCCCAGCCGCCGGCCGGCGACCTCCACCCGTTCACCGCTCACCTGCCCGGCGAGCGCCGCGAGCGCCGCGACGTCGACCCCGCGGCGGTAGTACACGCCCAGATCCCAGTCGGAGTCGGGCCGGTGGGCGCCGCGCGCCCGGCTGCCGCCGAGCGTCACCGCGACCACACCGGTCACCACCGTGAGCCGCTGCGCCATCGCTTCGATCGTGGTGTTCATCGGTACGGGACGGTACCCCGGCCCGCGTCGTCGGAGTTCGGGAATATCCTGGGGTTCCTGGCTGTCGGCTGACAAAGGAGTCCGCAGGTGCCGTCGATGCTCGATGCCGTTGTCGTGGGGGCGGGGCCCAACGGACTGACGGCCGCTGTCGAACTGGCCCGCCGCGGCTTCTCCGTGGCTCTTTTCGAGGCTCTGGACGGCGTCGGAGGCGGTGCGCGGACCGAGGAGCTCACGCTCCCCGGCTTCCGCCACGACCCCTGTTCCGCCGTGCATCCGCTGGGCGTCGGCTCGCCCGCGTTCACCCGCATGCCGCTCGCCCGCCACGGTCTCGAATGGCTCCATCCCGAACTGCCCTTGGCGCACCCCTTTCCGGACGGCACCGCCGCGCTGCTCAGCCGCTCCGTCGGGGAGAGTGCCATGTCCCTCGGCGCGGCCGACGCGGGTGCCTACCGCCGCCTCGTCGCGCCCTACCTCGGACACTGGGACACCCTCGCCGCCGACTTCCTGCGCACGCCCTGGGACGGTCTGCCCCGCGACCCGTACCGCTTCGCACGTTTCGGGCTCGACGCGATCAGGCCGGCGGCCTGGCTCGCGCGCCGCTTCGAGGGGGAGAAGGGCCGGGCGCTGCTCGCCGGTCTGGCCGCTCACTCCATCGCCCCGACCAGCGGCATCGCGACCGGCGGGATCGCCCTGATGTTCGCGCTGGCGGCCCACGAGGTGGGCTGGCCGGTGCCCCGCGGCGGTTCCCAGGCCATCTCCGACGCGCTCGCCTCGTACCTGCGGGAGCAGGGCGGCACCATCCACACCGGCACCGAGGTCAAGCGGCTCGACGAACTGCCGCCCGCCCGCGCGTACGTCTTCGACACCTCGCCCACCGCGCTGGCAAGGATCGCCGGGCTGGGCCAGGCGTACTGGCGCTACAAGTACGGCGCATCGGCTTTCAAGATCGACTACGCGCTGTCGGGACCGATGCCCTGGACCGCGAAGGAGGCCCGCAAGGCCGGCACCGTGCACATCGGGCCCACCGCGGGCGAGATCGACGAGGCGCTGAGCGCGGCCGTCGAGGGGCGCGACCCCGACACGCCGTTCCTGATCACCGCCCAGCCGAGCCTGATCGACCCCAGCCGCGCCCCCGCGGGCAAGCACACCCTGTGGGCGTACGGCCATGTCCCCGCGGGCTGGGAGGGCGACGCGACCGAAGCAGTGGAACGCCAACTGGAGCGCTTCGCACCGGGCTTCCGCGACCTGGTTCTGGCCCGCGCGACCGCCGGCCCACCCCAACTGGCCGCGCGCAACGCCAATTACGTCGGCGGCGACATCGCCTGCGGCGCGTTCGCCGGCCTGCAGACGGTGCTCCGCCCCAAGCTGGCCCGCGTCCCCTACGCGACGGCACACCCCGCCGTCTTCCTCTGCTCCGCGGCGACCCCGCCGGGCCCGGGGGTCCACGGCATGTCCGGCCACCACGCGGCGAAGGCGGTGTGGCGCCGACTGCGGGCGCGGTGAGACCGGGGGTGGTCCGGCGCCCCGCATCGCGGCCGTGCCCTGCCGCGTGCGGACCGGCAGGATGGGGCCATGACACAGCACGGCCCCGCCATCACCCTCGTCCACGGTGACATCACCGAGCAGCACGTCGACGCCATCGTCAACGCCGCCAATTCCTCCCTGCTGGGCGGTGGCGGCGTCGACGGCGCCATCCACCGGCGCGGCGGGCCGGAGGTTCTCGCCGCGTGCCGCGCCCTGCGCGCATCCCACTACGGCAAGGGTCTGCCCACCGGTCAGGCCGTCGCCACCACCGCCGGGCGCCTCGATGCGGCGCATGTCATCCACACGGTCGGTCCGGTCTGGTCCCGTGAGGAGGACCGGTCGGCGCTGCTTGCCTCCTGCTACCGGGAATCGCTGCGCGTCGCCGCCGCGTCGGGGGCGCGGACCGTGGCGTTCCCCGCCATCTCCACCGGTATCTACGGCTGGCCCATGGACGACGGCGCCCGCATCGCGATCCGCACGGTGCGCGAGGCGGCAGCGGCGCCGGTCGAGGAGGTGCGGTTCGTGCTCTTCGACGAGGACGCGTACCGCACCTTCGAGGCGACGCTGGCGGAGAACGCCGAGGGCTGACACGCCGCTCGCCCGGCCCCTGCCGAGGCCCTGGCAGCGCGACGTCCATGTCGGATTTCTGCCAGCCCGGGGGCCTCCGCGTGCCCCATGCTTGAGGCATGCACACCGACACCGAGCGCTGCGTACGCGCCGTCCGGGCGAAGGACGCGCGGTTCGACGGCTGGTTCTTCACCGCCGTCCTGACCACCCGGATCTACTGTCGCCCCAGCTGCCCGGCCGTGCCCCCGAAGGCCGAGAACATGACCTTCTACCCGAGCGCCGCCGCCTGCCAACAGGCCGGATTCCGGGCCTGCAAGCGCTGCCGGCCCGACACCAGCCCCGGCTCCCCGGAATGGAACGCCCGCGCCGACGCCGTCGCCCGCGCCATGCGGCTCATCGCCGACGGCGTCGTCGACCGGGAGGGCGTGCCGGGGCTCGCGGGCCGGCTCGGGTACTCCACCCGCCAGATCGAACGCCAGCTCCTCGCCGAACTCGGCGCAGGCCCGCTCGCCCTGGCCCGCGCCCAGCGCGCCCAGACCGCGCGGCTGCTCATCGAGACCACCGCGCTGCCCATGGCCGAGGTCGCCTTCGCCGCAGGGTTCTCCTCGATCCGCACGTTCAACGACACCGTCCGCGAGGTCTTCGCCCTCGCCCCCACCGACCTGCGCGAGCGGGCGGCACGCCGCCGGCCCACGCCGTCGTCCGCACCCGGTGCGATCACCCTCAGGCTGCCGTACCGCGCACCGCTCAACCCCAGCAACCTCTTCGGGCATCTCGCGGCGACCGGCGTTCCGGGCGTCGAGGAGTGGCGCGACGGCGCGTACCGGCGCACGCTGTCCCTCCCGTACGGGCACGGCATCGTCGCCCTCGCCCCGCATCCCGACCACATCGCCTGCCGGCTCTCCCTGACCGACCTGCGCGATCTGACCATCGCGATCAGCCGCTGCCGGTGGCTGCTCGACCTCGACGCCGATCCCGTGGCCGTCGACGATCAGCTGCGCGCCGACCCCGAGCTCGCCCCGCTCGTCGACAAGGCCCCCGGCCGCCGGGTGCCGCGCACCGTCGACGCCGCCGAGTTCGCCGTACGAGCCGTCCTGGGCCAGCAGGTCTCCACCGCCGCCGCCCGCACCCACGCGAACCGGCTGGTCACCGCCCACGGTGTGCCCGTGGACGACCCCGAAGGCGGCCTCACCCACCTGTTCCCGGCTTCCGCGGCGCTCGCGGCCCTCGATCCCGAGGCCCTCGCACTGCCGCGCAGCCGACGCACCACCCTGACCACCCTCGTCTCCGCGCTCGCCGACAACTCCCTGCGGCTCGACCCCGGCAGCGACTGGGACCGTGCCAGGTCGCAGCTCGCCGAACTGCCCGGCTTCGGCCCCTGGACCGTCGAGGTGATCGCCATGCGCGCACTGGGCGATCCCGATGCCTTCCTGCCCACCGACCTCGGCATGCGCCGGGCGGCCGCCGAGCTGGGACTGCCCGCGACCCCGGCCGCCCTCACGGCACGAGCCGCGGGGTGGCGGCCCTGGCGGGCATACGCGGTCCAGTACCTGTGGGCCTCCGACGACCACCCCATCAACCACCTGCCCGCGTAAGGAACTTCGGACATGACCAGGCAGCACACGATCGTCGACAGCCCGTACGGCCCGCTCACCCTCGTCGCCACCGACGGCGTGCTCAGCGGGCTCTACATGACCGACCAGCGGCACCGGCCGGACGAGGAAACCTTCGGGGAGGCGGACGAGACACCCTTCGGGGAGACCGTCCGGCAGCTGGAGGCGTACTTCGCGCGGGAACTGACCGCGTTCGACCTGCCGTTGCACTTCGAAGGCACCCCGTTCCAGCGCAGCGTCTGGGAGCAGCTGTGCCGCATCCCGTACGGCGAGACCCGCACCTACGGCGAACTGGCCGACGCGCTCGGCAACAGCGGCGCCTCCCGGGCGGTCGGCCTCGCCAACGGCAAGAACCCGATCGGCATCATCGTGCCGTGCCACCGGGTGATCGGCTCCTCGGGCAGCCTCGTCGGCTACGGCGGCGGACTGGACCGCAAACAGCGCCTGCTCGCCTTGGAGCGCGGCGCCGGCGAGCAGACCCTGTTCGCCACGCCCTAACCTCCCAGCCGCTCCAGCAGCGCCGGCAGCGAGGTGCCGATCGGCTCGCGCACGACCTCCTCGGCCAGATCGTCGTACGGCGTCGGCTCGGCGTTGACCACGATCAGCCGCGCCCCGTGCTCCGCCGCGATCCCGGCCAGCGACGCCGCGGGCTGCACCTGCAGCGTCGTGCCGACCGCGACGAACACCTCGCAGGCCTTCGCGATCGACATGGCCTCGCCCAGCACCACCGGGTCGAGGCGCTCACCGAACATGACCGTTGCGGACTTGAGGATGCCGCCGCACTGCGCACACGCCGGATCGTCCTCGCCGGCCTCCACCCGCGCCAGCGCCTCGGCCATGGGTGAGCGGACATGGCAGCTCGTGCACACCACCGTCCGTGCGGTGCCGTGCAGTTCGAGGACCTTGCGGCCCGGCATGCCACCGAGCTGGTGCAGTCCGTCCACGTTCTGCGTGATCACCCGGACGGCGACGCCCGGCCGCCGGTCGAGCTCGGCCACGGCACGGTGTGCGGCGTTGGGTTCGGCCCGCCAGGTCGCGCTCTCGCGGCGCATGCGCCAGGACCGGCGCCGGATCTCCGGATCAGCCATGTAGTAGTCGTACGTGACGAGCTTCTCGGCCTCCGGGTCACGCCGCCACAGCCCCTGCGGGCCGCGGTAGTCGGGGATGCCGGAGTCGGTGGAGACACCGGCGCCGCTGAGGATCGCGACGAGAGTCATACGTCGAGCGTACGCAGGCAGGCGGCCGGGCAGCGAACGGTTTCCCGCTGCCCGGCCGCCCCGCGTCACTCAGGAGGTGATCTTGGTGAACGGGGTCGGTGCCTGTCCCGTCCAGCGGTGCTGCACCGCCTTGCCCGACTCCTTCATCACCCCGTCGTCCGGCACCTTCGCCGTCTCGGCCAGGTAGAAGCGCCCGTCGTCGAGCGAGACGAGACCGTACTGACCTGTCGACTGCCAGCCGTACGTTCCCGACGGCTCGTGGTGCAGGCCCTCGGGCAGCAGCGACAGCAGCCGTCCGCGCTCCGGCTCCCTCTGGCCGCGGATCTCGCCCCACACCGGACGCCGGTCGCCGTCGAGGACGAACAGCGAGTAGTTGGGGAAGCCCGGCTTCGTGCCCTTGTACGCGGCCATCAGCCAGTTCCCGCTGTGCCCGTCGTACTCCAGGTTCTGCACGCCGTACGTGGTGTTGCCGGTGTACACGAAGTACTTGCCGTCGGGGCGCGACGGACCGCTGCGATGCGGCGCCGATTCGGTCAGCGGCCGTTCGTACCTGCGCCACTGGCGTACGTCGTACTGCAACAGCACCTGGTGGTCGTTGTCCTGCCGGTCGGTGTTGGCGTACACGCCGTATGCGACGGTCAACTTCTGCGGGCCGCCCTTCCGGCCGAACGCCGGCCCGAACGCGACCCCGTCGATGCCGCTGCATCCGTAGCGGTGGTCCTCGGTCCTGCCCGTGTTGCCGTCGAAGACACCGTCGCCGTTCATGTCGGCCGTGTAGTCCGAGACGACTTCCTTGAGATGCACGGTGGAGAACACGCCGCTCGTCTCGGCGTCCATGTTCATCCGGTCGATCCGGTCGACGTCGAGGACGGCGATGTAGAACGCCTCGGCTGCCTTGTACTCCAGAGAGCCGTAGACCCGGCCGTCCTCGGTGTTGAAGTCGAGATCGCCCAGATGCCCGGTGAACCCGGTGACCGACCCGACGGGCCTGCCGCTCAGGTCGGTCTTGACGAGCAGATTGGTGAACGAGAAGTACATGAAGCCCTTGCGCCGGTCCAACGCCATCCCCTGCAGGTGCCCGGACTGCCAGGCACCGCCGTCGACGGTGAGGGGCGGGCGGCTCACGGTGCTCGTCGGGGCGGCGGCTGCCGGTGTCATGGTGCCGATCGCCGAGGCGGCCAGTAGGGCGGCGGCCGTCATCAGGCGGTACGAGTGCCTGTGCATGATCCCTCCGGTGTCCTGGGAGTCCGGATGGTGCCCAGCGGGCGTGCACGCCGGACCAACACGGCATGAACGCACGTAAGCGGGATACCAGAGGACTGATGCCCTGTCAGTACCACGCGGCGCACCCGCGATTGGCCGCGGTGCGCCACGGGTGTGTCGGCCGCGCCTCAGCCGGAGGTGGTCAGCCGTGCGAACGGTGACCCCGTCCCGCCCGTCCAGCGGTGCAGCAGCGCCTTGCCCTTCTGCCGGGTGGCGCCCCCCGTCACCTTCGAGGACTCGCCGACGAAGAAGCGGCCGTCGTCGAGCGAGACCAGTCCGAACTGACCCGGCGCGTGCCAGCCGTACGTCCCCGAGGGCCCGTGATGCAGCCCCTTGCGCAGGAGCGACAGCAGCTTCCCGCGCTCGGGCCGCTGCTGGCCGCGGATGTCACCGGTCACCGGGGGCCTGCTGCCGTCGACGACGAAGAGCCCGTAGTTCGGGAAGAAGGACTTGGTGCCCTTGTAGACCGCCATCAGCCAGTTGCCGCTGTGCCGGTCGTACTCCAGGTTCTGTACGCCGTACGTGGTGTTGCCGGTGTACACGAAGTACTTTCCGTCGTACGTGGCCGGACCGCTGCGGTGCGGGTGTGCCTGGTTCAGCGGGCGCTCGAACTGCTTCCACGTCCGGATGTCGTACTGCAACAGCACCTGGTGGTCGTTGTCCTTGCGCGAGGTGTTGGCGTAGATCCCGTACGCGACGGTGAGCCGCTGCGGCCCCGTCCTGCCGGTGCCGAACGCGGGGCCGAACGATATGCCGTCGATGCCGGCATTGCCGTAGCGGTGGTCCGCCGTCCTGCCGGTCTCACCGTCGAAGACGCCGTCGCCGTTCATGTCGGCGGTGTAGTCGCGCCGGACCTCGGAGAGATGAACCGTCGTCAGGACACCGCTCGTCTCGGCGTCCATGTTCATCCGCGTGATGCGGGAGCCGTCGAAGACGGCGATGTAGAACGCGGCGGCGCCCGCGTACTCCAGCGAGCCGTACACGCGACCGTCCTGGGAGTTGAAGTCCAGGTCGCCCAGATGGCCGGTGATGCCCCGGACCGAACCGACCGGCTTCCCCGCCAGGTCGGTCTTGACGAGCATGTTGGTGAACGAGAAGTACATGAACCGCTTGCCGCGGTCCAGCGCCATGCCCTGCAGGTGCCCGGACTGCCAGGCACCGCCGTCGACGGCCGCGGGAACAGGTCGCACGGCCGGAACCGCCATGGCGGGGCGGGGGGCGGCGGGCCCTTGGGCGGGTACCGTCCGCGCGGTCATCTCGTGGGGGCTGGCGGCGGGTGCGGCGCCGGCGATCGTCACCAGCGCCAGGGCGGCGATGCTTGTCAGCCAGCCGCGCAGGTGCTTGAACATGGTCCCTCCGGAGTCCTGGGGATCCGGAGACTGCCCGGCGGGCGTGCACGGCCCGGGGCCGCGTGGTCAACGCGTCATGAACGTCCGTGTACGGCGCACCAGTTCACGGCGAATCGGACGAAAGGGGTGGTAACGCCCCTGCGGTGGAGGGTCAGTTCGCGGGCGGCAGACCGTTCTCCAGCTCGACCGCTCCCGTCCCTGCGTCCAGCGCGTCGAGCGATGCCAGGACCCGGCTCCCGAGTGGTCCGGGCAGATGGTGGGGGACGTCCTCGCGCGCGACGAGGCGCCAGGACAGCAGCTCCGCCTCCTGCAGCCTGATGGCCTTGAACTGCTCCTCCGTCAGGACACCGCCGTCGTACACATACGCGGCGATCGGTGGCCTGGCCTCGCCCGGGACCCAGTCCACGGCGAGCAGCGCACCCAGCTCGAGATCGAGACCGATCTCCTCCAAGGTCTCCCTCCGGGCGGCCTGCCGGGGCGTCTCGCCCTCGTCCGACTCCACGGTTCCGCCGGGCAGCGCCCAGCCCGCGCGGTAGTTGGGTTCGACGAGCAGGACGCGGCCGGCGGCGTCACGGCACAGGGCGGCGGAACCGGCCAGGATGCGGGGGAGCGAGGCGATGTACGCGGCGTAGTCAGAGGTCGTCACACACGCAGCGTAAGTGAGCCGTCATGAACCGACGGTGACCATTTGGTGGGAAACGCTTACGCGAGGACGAAGATGCTGGTCGAAGGTGGGGTGGCAGGGCATTGGGCGGTGCGGATAGGGTCGGGGCGGCGCGACTGCCTGTTCGATAGCAAGGGATACAAGGTGACGGACGGAGCAGTTTCTCAGTCTGCGCGGGTGCTCGTCGCGGCTGACAAGTTCAAGGGCTCGCTCACGGCCGTGCAGGTCGCGGAGCGGGTGACGGCCGGGCTCCGGCACGTCGTACCCGGCCTCGAGGTGGAGACCCTCCCCGTCGCCGACGGCGGTGACGGTACGGTCGCCGCGGCAGTGGCCGCCGGTTTCGAACGGCGCGAGGCGCGGGTGACCGGACCCCTCGGAGAGCCGGTGACCGCGGCGTACGCGCTTCGGGACGGCACCGCCGTCGTCGAGATGGCGGAGGCTTCGGGCCTCCAGCATCTTCCCCAGGGCGTGTTCGCCCCGCTCACCGCCACCACGTACGGCTCCGGCGAGCTGCTGCGCGCGGCGCTCGACGCGGGGGCCCGGACCATCGTCTTCGGCGTCGGAGGCAGCGCGACCACCGATGGCGGCGCCGGCATGCTGGCCGCGCTCGGAGCCCGCTTCCTCGATGCCGACGGCAAGCCCGTGCCACCGGGCGGCGGCGGTCTGAGTGTGCTTGCGACGGCGGACCTCTCGGGGCTCGACCCGCGTGTCGCGGACGTCGACCTGATCCTCGCCAGCGACGTGGACAACCCGCTCACGGGCCCCAAGGGCGCTCCGGCGGTCTACGGACCGCAGAAGGGTGCGACCCCGGACGACGTGGCAACGCTGGACGAGGCCCTCGCGCACTACGCCTCCGTCCTCGGCCCCGCCCTCGCGGACGCGCCCGGCGCGGGTGCGGCGGGCGGCATCGGCTACGGCGCCCTGGTCGCTCTCGGAGCGCGGTTCCGTCCGGGCATCGAGGTCATGCTCGACGTCCTGGGCTTCGGCCCGGCCCTTGCCCGCGCGACGCTCGTCGTCACCGGCGAGGGGTCCCTCGACGAACAGACCCTCCATGGAAAGGCCCCCGCGGGCGTCGCGGCGGCGGCCCGCGCGCAGGGCGTCGAGGTGGTGGCGGTCTGCGGCCGCCTGGCACTTCCCCCGGAGGCCCTCGGCAAGGCGGGCATCCGCCGCGCCTACGCCCTGACCGCCCTGGAGCCGGACCCGGCTAAGTGCATGGCGGAGGCGGGCCCGCTGCTGGAGCGCGCGGCGGCGGCGATCGCCCGCGACTTCCTGCCGTAGCCCTGGGTGGGTGGCGCTCGTGCGTGGCCGGGCCCGTGAGCGCGCCCGCGCTTGAGCGTGGCCCGGCTTCCTGACCCGGTCCGGGTGCGTGGTGTCCGGGTGCCGCTCCGGGGGGCGGCGTGTCGCGGGAGCGGGGCGTCGGTCCCGGCGGGTGACCCCGGGCCCGGCCCCCGCAACCACCCCGGACCGGCCCCCCGGCCCCGGCAACGCAAAGGCCCCGGATGCGAAACGCATCCGGGGCCCTCAACGGTCAAGACATGCGGCGCCTACGGCGCCTCCGCCGCCCGTGCCTCGCGCGACTCGCGACGGTTGTCACGGAACGTGTTCACCCGTCGTGCCGTCGCGAACAGCGGAATCGTCGCCGCCATCACGATCTGCAGCGCACAGCCCATCTGCAGCAGCACCTGGCCGCCCGGCGCGTCGAACGCCCACGCCGCCAGCATGCCCATCGCCGCCACGATCCAGCCGAGCATCGCCACCGCGAGGACACCCCGCGGCTTCGGGTACTCGACCCGGCTGACCATGAGCCAGGCCGTACCGATGATCGCGAGCAGCGTCGGGATGAACGGCAGCTCGAGCAGCACGATCGAGACGACCGTGAGCGCGCCGAAGGGGCTCGGCATGCCCTGGAACATGCCGTCCTTCATCGTCACGCACGAGAATCTGGCGAGTCGTAGCACGACCGCCAGCAGCACGACGATCGCGGCCACCGCCGACACCCGCTGGTGCGCGTCGTCCGCGACCATGCCGTAGACCAGCACGAAGTACGCCGGCGCGAGACCGAAGCTGATCAGGTCGGAGAGGTTGTCCAGCTCCGCGCCCATCGGCGACGACCGCAGCTTGCGGGCCACGAGCCCGTCGCAGAGGTCGAAGATCGCCGCCAGCAGCATCAGGATCACGGCGGTCGCGGCACTGTGCCGCGCCATGCCGGTCTCCTGGCTGCCCTGCAGATGCGGGATGAGGATTCCGGTGGTGGTGAAGTACACCGCCATGAATCCGCACGTGGCGTTACCGAGCGTGAGGGTGTCCGCTATCGACAGCCGCAGAGAGAGCGGCATCTCCTCCGCGTCGTCCTCTTCCTCGGACTCCGCGACCCAGTTGGAAGCCTGTGTGTCGGGATCAATCACGGTCAATGCGAGTCACCCCCGCAGTCGTGGTCTGACCGACCTCGACGGCGACGTCCACACCTTCCGGAAGGTAGATGTCGACGCGCGAGCCGAAGCGGATCAGGCCGATGCGCTCTCCCTGCTCCACCTTGGTGCCCTGCGGAATGTACGGCACGATGCGCCGTGCGACCGCGCCGGCGATCTGCACCATCTCGATGTCGCCGAGTTCGGTGTCGAAGTGCCAGACAACGCGCTCGTTGTTCTCGCTCTCCTTGTTGAACGCGGGGACGAAGCCGCCGGGGATGTGCTCGACCGACGTCACCGTGCCCGCGAGCGGGGCGCGATTGACATGCACATTGAGCGGGCTCATGAAGATCGCGACGCGGGTGCGCCCGTCCTTCCACGGCATGATGCTCTGCACCACGCCGTCGGCGGGGGAGATGACGCGGCCGGACGCGATCTCGCGCTCGGGGTCGCGGAAGAACCACAACATGCCCGCCGCGAGCGCGGTGGTGGGCACGGCAATGGCCGCAGCCCGCCGCGAACGGCGGGCGCGGGCCAGGCTGAGAGCAGCGGTGGCGACGGTCGGCAGAAGCCACGGCGATGCTCCGCGCGCAAGGCGGACGCGGCCGCGTGGTGCAGAGGTTTGGCTGTGGGGCATGGATGACCTTCGTAGCGGATGATGCCGCGCTGGCAACGGGGGACGGCGGCTTTCCGGCCGATGTTATCGGGTGCGGAGCACAACTGGGAAAGCCGGAAGCCGAGTCGGAGGCCGGAAGATGATCACAGGGTGTGATCTCCTTCGCGGCCTTACCGGCCCAAAAGCGACAATCAACCCTGGAATCGGTACTCCTCGAGCAGCCGACGACCAATGATCATTTTCTGGATTTCGGCGGTACCCTCACCGATCAGCAGCATCGGAGCCTCTCGGTAGAGGCGCTCGATCTCGTACTCCTTGGAGAAGCCGTAGCCGCCGTGGATCCGGAAGGCGTCCTCGACGACTTCCTTGCAGTATTCGGAGGCGAGGTACTTCGCCATCCCTGCCTCCAGGTCGTTTCGCTCCCCGGAGTCCTTTTTGCGTGCCGCGTTCACCATCATCGCATGGGCGGCCTCGACCTTGGTAGCCATCTCGGCCAGCTTGAACTGAATGGCCTGGTGCTGGGCGATCGCCTTGCCGAAAGTGTGACGCTGCTGGGCATACGAGACACCCAGCTCGAAGGCACGCTGGGCGACGCCGCAGCCACGGGCGGCGACGTTGACGCGGCCGACCTCGACGCCGTCCATCATTTGGTAAAACCCTCGGCCCGTGGTGCCGCCGAGGACCCGATTGGCCGGAATGCGCAGTCCGTCCATGATGAGTTCGGTCGTGTCGACGCCCTTGTAACCCATCTTGTCGATCTTCCCGGGGATGGTGAGGCCGGGGCGGACCTCTCCGAAGCCGGGCTCCTTCTCGACGAGGAAGGTCGTCATCGACTTGTGCGGGGCCGTGCCCTCGGGGTGTCCTTCGTCACTCCGGCACAGAACGGCCACCAGCGTGGACGTTCCACCGTTCGTCAGCCACATCTTCTGCCCGTTGAGGACGTACTCGTCGCCGTCCTTCACACCCTTGGAGGTGATGGCCGACACGTCCGAACCGAGGCCGGGCTCGGACATCGAGAACGCGCCCCGCACCTCGCCCAGCGCCATGCGCGGCAGGAAGGTGTCCTTCTGCTCCTGCGTGCCGTGCTGCTTGAGCATGTACGCCACGATGAAGTGCGTGTTGATGATGCCCGAGACGGACATCCAGCCACGGGCGATCTCCTCGACGCACAGCGCGTAGGTGAGAAGGGACTCGCCCAGGCCGCCGTACTCCTCCGGGATCATCAGGCCGAACAGGCCGAGTTCCTTGAGGCCGTCGACGATCTGCTGCGGGTACTCGTCCTTGTGCTCCAGCTGGGTGGCGACAGGGATGATCTCCTTGTCGACGAAGTCCCGGACGGTGGACAGGATCTCCTGCTGGACGTCGGTCAGACCAGCGGTCTGGGCGAGTCGGGCCATGACTACTTCTCCTGTGCCTTCAGCTCCGGGCGGCCGGGCTGCTCGCCGCCGCGCTCCTTGATGTACGTCTCGGTCGGGACCATCACCTTGCGCCTGAAGACGCAGACGAGCGTGCCGTCCTGCTTGTAGCCCTTGGTCTCGACGTAGACGATGCCGCGGTCGTTCTTCGACTTCGACGGCGTCTTGTCGAGGACGGTGGTCTCGCCGTAGATGGTGTCGCCGTGGAACGTCGGCGCCACGTGCCGCAGCGACTCGATCTCCAGGTTGGCGATCGCCTTGCCGGAGACGTCCGGGACGGACATGCCGAGCAGCAGCGAGTAGATGTAGTTCCCCACCACGACGTTCTTGCCGAAGTCCGTGGTGTTCTCCGCATAGTTGGCGTCCATGTGGAGGGGGTGGTGGTTCATCGTGAGGAGACAGAAGAGGTGGTCGTCGTACTCCGTGACCGTCTTTCCGGGCCAGTGCTTGTAGACGGCCCCGACCTCGAACTCCTCGTACGTGCGTCCGAACTGCATGTGGCTCAGGCCTCCGGGATCTCGAACTTGCTGGTGCGCTGCATGCCGGCGGCGCGGCCCTTGCCGGAGACGACCAGCGCCATCTTGCGGCTGGCCTCGTCGATCATCTCGTCGCCGAGCATCGCGGAGCCCTTCTTGCCGCCTGCCTCGGACGTGTAGTAGTCGTACGCGTCCAGGATCAGCTCGGCGTGGTCGTAGTCCTCCTGCGAGGGCGAGAAGATCTCGTTGGACGCCTCGACCTGGCCCGGGTGCAGCACCCACTTGCCGTCGAAGCCGAGGGCCGCGGCG
This sequence comes from Streptomyces sp. NPDC043812, assembly GCF_056436245.1. Lineage (NCBI taxonomy): Bacteria > Bacillati > Actinomycetota > Actinomycetes > Kitasatosporales > Streptomycetaceae > Streptomyces > Streptomyces sp. NPDC043812. The sequence goes on along the minus strand of NZ_JBWKCY010000011.1, from coordinate 21,261 downwards.
CGCTGGGCGACGGCGCGGTAGCCGTCGATGTTGCGGATCTGGAGGTAGGGGCCGTCGATCGCCTGGAGGTTGTTGGCGCGGGCGGCCATGAGGATCTTCATCAGGATGTAGTGGTAGGCGTCCGCGGGGTAGCCGGGCGGCTGCTCGCCGACGACCAGGGACTTCATGTTGATGGAGGCCATGAAGTCGGCCGGGCCGAAGATGATCGTCTCGACGCGCGGGGAGGCCTGCGCGATCGCGTTGACGTTGTTGAGGCCCTGCGCGTTCTCGATCTGCGCCTCGATGCCGATCTTGCCGACCTCGAAGCCCATCGTCTTCTCGATCTGGGTGAGCAGCAGGTCGAGTGCGACGACCTGCTCGGCGGTCTGGACCTTCGGCAGCATGATGCAGTCGAGGTTCTGGCCGGCGCCCTCGACGACGGTGACGACGTCACGGTAGGTCCAGTGCGTGGTCCAGTCGTTGACCCGCACGACACGCGTCTTGCCGGTCCAGTCACCCTCGTTGAGGAACTTCACGATGGTGTGCCGTGCGTCCGGCTTGGCGAGCGGCGCGCACGCGTCCTCCAGGTCGAGGAAGACCTGGTCGGCCGGCAGCCCCTGGGCCTTCTCCAGGAAGCGGGGGTTGCTTCCCGGCACCGCGAGACACGAGCGGCGGGGGCGAAGCCGGTTCACGGGGTGCACAGGCGTGGTCATGCGGGGACCTCCAGAGGGTCGAGCTTGTTCGCTTTACGGATCTCGTCGACGATACGGCCGATGATCTCCGTGATACCGAAGTCCTTCGGGGTGAATACGGCGGCCACTCCCGCCGCCTTCAGGTCCGCGGCGTCGGCGTTCGGGATGATCCCGCCGACGATCACGGGGATGTCGGCCGCGCCGGCCTCGCGCAGCCGCTCCAGCACATCCGGCACCAGCTCGGCGTGCGAGCCGGACAGGATCGACAGCCCCACGCAGTGCACGTCCTCCGCGAGGGCGGCGGAAACGATCTGCTCCGGGGTGAGCCGGATGCCCTGGTAGACCACCTCGAACCCGGCGTCGCGGGCCCTTACGGCGATCTGCTCGGCGCCGTTGGAGTGCCCGTCCAGGCCGGGCTTGCCGACCAGCAGCCGCAGCCGGCCCGCGCCGATGTCCTCCGCGGTGCGCGACACCTTCTCGCGCACGACGGCGAGCGGGGTGCCCGCCTCGGCGGTGACGGCGACCGGGGCGCTGCTGACGCCCGTCGGCGCACGGAACTCGCCGAAGACGTCACGCAGCGCCCAGGCCCACTCGCCGGTGGTGACGCCCGCACGCGCACACTCGACGGTGGCCGCCATCAGGTTCTCGGTCCCCGCGGCCGCCTTCTTCAGCGCCGCGAGGGATTCGGCCGCGCGCCCCTCTTCACGACCCGCACGCCACTCGTGCAGCTTGGCGACGACCCGGGCCTCGTTCGCCGGGTCGACTGTCATGATCGCCGTGTCGAGGTCCGCGGTGAGCGGGTTGGGCTCGGTGGTCTCGAAGATGTTGACGCCGATGATCTTCTCGTCGCCCGCCTCGATCCGGGCCCGCCGCTCGGCGTGCGAGGACACGAGCTGCGACTTGAGGTAACCGGACTCGACGGCCGCCATGGCGCCGCCCATCTCCTGGATCCGGTCGATCTCCGCGAGGCATTCGTCGACGAGGGAACCGACCTTCGCCTCGATGACATGGGAGCCCGCGAAGATGTCCTCGTACTCGAGCAGGTCCGACTCGTGCGCCAGTACCTGCTGGATGCGCAGCGACCACTGCTGGTCCCAGGGGCGGGGCAGACCCAGCGCCTCGTTCCAGGCGGGCAGCTGCACGGCGCGCGCCCGCGCGTCCTTGGACAGCGTCACGGCGAGCATCTCCAGCACGATGCGCTGGACGTTGTTCTCCGGCTGAGCCTCGGTCAGACCGAGAGAGTTGACCTGCACGCCGTAACGGAAGCGGCGCTGCTTGTCGTTCTCGATGCCGTACCGCTCGCGGGTCACCTTGTCCCAGATGCGGCCGAAGGCGCGCATCTTGCACATCTCCTCGACGAAGCGGACACCCGCGTTCACGAAGAACGAGATGCGGGCGACCACGTCGCCGAACTTCTCCGCCGGCACCTGGCCCGAGTCGCGGACCGCGTCGAGCACGGCGATCGCGGTGGACATCGCGTACGCGATCTCCTGGACCGGGGTGGCCCCGGCCTCCTGCAGGTGGTAGCTGCAGATGTTGATCGGATTCCACTTGGGGATGTTGGCCACCGTGTACGTGATCATGTCGGTGGTCAGGCGCAGCGAAGGACCGGGCGGGAAGACGTGAGTCCCGCGCGACAGGTACTCCTTGACGATGTCGTTCTGCGTCGTGCCCTGGAGCCTGGTGATGTCCGCGCCCTGCTCCTCGGCGACCACCTGGTACAGCGCCAGCAGCCACATGGCGGTGGCGTTGATGGTCATCGAGGTGTTCATCTGCTCCAGGGGGATGTCCTGGAACAGCCGGCGCATGTCGCCCAGATGGGAGACCGGCACACCGACCCGGCCGACCTCGCCGCGGGCGAGGATGTGGTCGGGGTCGTAACCGGTCTGTGTCGGCAGGTCGAACGCGACCGACAGTCCCGTCTGCCCCTTGGCGAGGTTGCGCCGGTACAGCTCGTTGGACGCCTCGGCGGTCGAATGCCCCGCGTACGTCCGCATGAGCCAGGGCCGGTCCTTCTTACGCTCTGTCATCTAACAGACCTCAGACATTCCTGAAGCGGTTGATGGCGTCGATGTGCTTCTCGCGCAGCTCGGGGTCGCTGACGCCGAGGCCCTCCTGCGGGGCGAGCGCGAGGACGCCGACCTTGCCCTGGTGGAGGTTGCGGTGCACGTCGTACGCCGCCTGGCCGGTGTCCTCCAGGGAGTAGACCTTGGAGAGCGTCGGGTGGATCTTGCCCTTGGCGATCAGGCGGTTGGCCTCCCACGCCTCGCGGTAGTTCGCGAAGTGCGAGCCGATGATCCGCTTCAGCGACATCCACAGGTAGCGGTTGTCGTACTCGTGGTTGTAGCCCGACGTCGACGCGCAGGTGACGATGGTGCCGCCCTTGCGGGTGACGTACACACTCGCGCCGAAGGTCTCGCGTCCGGGGTGCTCGAAGACGATGTCCACGTCCTCGCCGCCGGTGAGTTCACGGATGCGCTTGCCGAACCGCTTCCACTCGCGCGGGTCCTGGTTGTGCTCGTCCTTCCAGAACTTGTAGCCCTCGGCGTTGCGGTCGATGATCGCCTCGGCGCCCATCGCGCGGCAGATGTCCGCCTTCTGGTCGCTGGAGACGACACAGATCGGGTTGGCGCCGCCGGCCAGCGCGAACTGGGTGGCGTAGGAGCCGAGTCCGCCGCTGGCGCCCCAGATCAGGACGTTGTCGCCCTGCTTCATGCCGGCGCCGTTGCGGGAGACCAGCTGACGGTACGCGGTGGAGTTGACCAGGCCGGGGGCCGCCGCCTCCTCCCAGCTGAGGTGCTTCGGCTTCGGCATCAGCTGGTTGGACTTGACCAGTGCGATCTCGGCGAGGCCACCGAAGTTGGTCTCGAAGCCCCAGATGCGCTGCTCGGGGTCGAGCATCGTGTCGTTGTGGCCGTCCGAGGACTCCAGCTCGACCGAGAGGCAGTGCGCGACGACCTCGTCACCGGGGTTCCAGGCGTTGACGCCGGGACCGGTGCGCAGGACGACGCCCGCGAGGTCGGAGCCGATGATGTGGTACGGCAGGTCGTGGCGCTTGGACAGCTCGGACAGGCGTCCGTAGCGCTCCAGGAACCCGAACGTCGACACGGGCTCGAAGATCGAGGTCCACACGGAGTTGTAGTTGACGGAGCTCGCCATGACGGCGACGAGGGCCTCACCGGGCCCCAGTTCGGGGACGGGCACGTCGTCGAGGTGGATCGACTTGCGCGGGTCCTTGTCGCGGCTCTCGAGGCCGGCGAATATCTCCGTCTCGTCCTTGTGCACGGTGATCGCGCGGTAGGACTCGGGGAGCGGCAGAGCGGCGAAGTCGGCGGAGGTGGACTCCGGCGACTGGATCGCGTCCAGGATTTCCTTCACGGTGTTGCCTCCGGCGAAGAGCGTCCGGCGGGACGCTGAGGGGTACGTCGGGTGATGCTGCTGCTGTGGAGGTGTGCCGTCGGTTCGGCGTGTGGTGCTGCTGGCAGCGCTGGTGTGCGCGAAAGGTGCCTGTGACGCAGGCGTCCGGGCGCTCATCCGGGGGACGGTTGAGGGGACAGCCGACGCACGAGAGGTCTCTGCGCGCCGGCCGCCCGGACAACATCAACGTATGGCACCGCGTGCCAGGTGACAAGACACTGCGTGCCAAGAATTTCTCTCAGATGCAATCTGGCGGACACATATGAGCGATGATCGATCGGACGACCCCTGTGACCATGCAAAAGGCCGCCCCGAACCGGGGCGGCCTTGCGTGAAGTGATGCAGTCGTAGCGGTACGTGAACTGTTGTGAGAGCCGGTTCATACCGCCATACGAGTGAATTCCCGTGAGCTGTGTGCGGCTCTTGCCGGTGCGAGCGGTCAGTTCTCCTTGAGCGCCTGCTCGATCGTGCGCATGACCTCGCTCAGTGGCGCGTCCGTACGGGCCACGGCCACCAGGACCTCACCCTGGGAGCGCACCATGGCCACCGGCTCATCGGCAGCGGCCGTCTCGGCCATGACCGCGGCGGACTTGCGGCCCGCTCCTATCCCCGTGCCGAACGTGTCACGGACGATCGCGAACGCGTGGTCCAGCTGGGCCTCCACGTCGCCCTGACCGCCCGCCCGCAGCCAGCGGCGCAGCACATGGTTGTGCGCGGTGACGACCGCCGACGCGGCCACCTCCGCCAGCAGCGGGTCGTCATTGCCCGCGTGGTGGTCGCGCTCGTCGAAATGGCCCAGCAGATAGCGCGTGAACAGACGCTCGTAGCGGGCCACCGAGGCGATCTCGCGCTCCCGCAGCGTCGGCACCTCACGGGTGAGGCGGTAGCGCTCGACGGAGACGGCGGGGGAGGCCGCGTACATCCGCATGACCTCCTTGATGCCACGGCACACCGTGTCGAGCGGGTGCTCGTGGGGCGGGGCCGCGTTCAGCACCGCCTCGGCCCGCACCAGGGTGTCGTCGTGGTCCGGGAAGATCGCCTCTTCCTTGGAGCGGAAGTGACGGAAGAAGGTCCGTCGCGCCACACCGGCCGTCGCGGCGATCTCGTCGACGGTCGTCGCCTCGTACCCCTTCGTCGCGAACAACTCCATGGCCGCCGCCGCGAGTTCGCGGCGCATCTTCAGGCGCTGAGCGGCGGCGCGGGAGCCTGCGGCGGTTTCCGGAGTGTCGGACGCGGCGCCGGCGCGGCCGGGCCGGCGGGCGGGATCAGCGGGCTGGGGCATGACCTGAACGTACTGCATCCGTTCGGCCGGGCGCGCCTGCGGGTCGGGCCCGACGCGGTCCGCGGCGTGGGGCGGGCTCCCCGGACCGAGGAGCCCGCCCCAGCCGCCGTCGACATCAGCGGCGGGCATATTCGCGGAAGCCGCGACCCGTCTTGCGGCCGAGGCATCCCGCGGCCACCAGGTGCTCCAGCAGCGGCGCCGGGGCCAGACCCGGGTCGCGGAACTCCTTGTGCAGGACCTTCTGGATGGCGAGCGAGACATCGAGGCCGACCACGTCGAGGAGCTGGAACGGCCCCATCGGGTAGCCGCCGCCCAGTTTCATCGCGGCGTCGATGTCGTCGAGGGTGGCGTAGTGCTCCTCGACCATCCGGATCGCGTTGTTCAGGTACGGGAAGAGCAGCGCGTTCACGATGAAGCCGGCGCGGTCGCCGCAGTCCACCGGGTGCTTCCTGATCTTCGTCGTGACCTCGCGGACCGTCGCGTGGACGTCGTCCGCGGTCAGGACCGTGCGGACCACCTCCACCAGCTTCATGGCGGGGGCCGGGTTGAAGAAGTGCATGCCGATCACGTCCTGCGGGCGCGAGGTGGCGCGGGCGCAGGCGACGACGGACAGCGAGGAGGTCGTGGTGGCGAGCACCGCGCCCGGCTTGCAGACCTTGTCCAGCGTCGCGAAGAGCTGCTGCTTGATCTCCAGGTCCTCGGCCACGGCCTCGACGGCCAGGTCGACGTCGGCGAAGGCGTCGAGCGAACCGGCGGGCGACACCCGGGCCAGCGTCGCGTCACGCGCCTCCTCCGTCATCCGGCCCTTGGCGACCGAGCGGTTCAGCGACTTGGTGATCAGACCCTTGGCCGCCTCGGCCTTCTCCAGGCTGCGCGCGGCGAGAACGACGTCGTAACCGGCCTTGGCGAAGACCTCGGCGATGCCGCTCGCCATCGTGCCCGAGCCGGCCACGCCGACCGAGGAGACGGAACGGCCCGCGCCGGAGCCCGCCGCCGGCTGCGGGGTGAGCGAGTCCGGCACGACATCGGCGCTGCCGGGGGCGGCGTAGCTGTAGAAGCCGCGGCCCGCCTTGCGCCCGGTCAGCCCCGCCTCGCTGAGCTGCTTGAGGATCGGCGTGGGGGCGTGCAGCCGGTCGCGGGACTCCGCGTACATCGCGTCGAGCACGGTGCGGGCGGTGTCGATACCGATCAGGTCCAGCAGGGCGAGCGGGCCCATCGGCAGTCCGCAGCCGAGCTGCATCGCGGAGTCGATGTCCTCGCGGGAGGCGTAGCGCGCCTCGTACATGGCCGCGGCCTGGTTGAGGTAGCCGAACAGCAGGCCGTCCGCCACGAATCCGGGCCGGTCGCCGACCGCGATCGGCTCCTTGCCCAGCTCGGCGGCGAGCGCGGTGACGGACTCGACGGCCTTCGGCGAGGTCAGCACGGACGAGACGACCTCGACGAGCTTCATCGCCGGGGCGGGGTTGAAGAAGTGCAGGCCGAGCACGCGCTCGGGGCGCTGGGACTCGGCGGCCAGCCGGGTCACGGACAGCGCGTTCGTCCCCGTGGCGATGATGGTCTCCGGGCGGACGAGGGCGTCCAGCTCGCGGATGACCAGCTGCTTGACCTCGTACGACTCGGGCACGACCTCGATCACGAGATCGGCGTCGGCCGCGGCCTGGAGATCGGAGAAGGTGCGGAAGCGGGCGAGGGTGTTGCGGCGCTCCTCCTCGGTGATCCGCTCGCGCTCCACGGCGCGGGCGGTGGAGGCCTCGAGCGCGACGACGGCCTGGCGGGCGGCGGCGTCGCTGACGTCGATGCCGATGACCTCGCGTCCGGCGCGGGCGAGCACCTCGGCGATGCCGGTGCCCATGGTGCCGAGTCCGACGACGGCGATGGTGTGCAGAGAGGTGTCCATCAGGGGACTCCAGGGATGAGTGACGACTGATGAGGGGAGCGCGCGCAGCAGGGCCACCGGCATGAGGGATGCCGAACAGGCGCAGGGCGCGCGGGCGTTCACTGGGCCGACGGACTCTGTCCCGTGTCACGTCGTACTACTCGGCAGAACTGCCGAACCGACTGCTCCCGGCGGTGGCTGCGTCACCAGGCCACCGCAGGTTGCGGGGGTTACCCGCTCACATGAGGTTAACTCGCGGGTAACGAGCGCGCCAGTCCCTGGGTGATGTGATCTGGATCGCTGCCCGAATTCCCGTCCGATCGTCGATACCCTCGCCTTCATGGACGAGGAGTTACGGTCGCTCGCGCAGCGGCTTCGGAGCGAGTCCGGTGGCGGCGCCGCCTATGAGCGGCTGCTGGTCACCGAGGACACCGAGGAACTCGCCGCGGTCCTCGTCGAGCGCGAACGCCCGCTGTGGGCCCGGGAGATCGCCGCTTTCCGGCTCGGCTGCGCCGGTGACCGCCGCGCCTTCGAATCCCTCGTGCTGCTGCTCAACCACCGCGACCCGGAACGTTGCGTCTCCGCCGCCCATGCGCTCCTTCTGCTGGACGACCCCCGCACGCCCCGGGCGGCGGCGGCTCTCGCCACCAACGAACTACGCGTCGCCTACGCCCTGACCCCGGTCCGTCTCCTGATCCGACTGCGCGCCCCGGAGTCCGCCCCCGCACTGATCACCCTCCTCGCCCGCCGCCTGAACCTGAGCGACCCGCACTGGCGCGTGGCACTGGCATGCGTGGAGGGCCTGGGCGCTCTCGGTGACGAACGCGCCGCCGAGGTCGTGCGCGCGGCCCTGCCCCACCCCCGTCTGACGGCGGCGGCGGCCGCGGCCCTGGCGCGGCTGGAATCCTGACGGACCCGGCGTTTCACGCCGTCGTCCGGCTGCCCGAGGAGCGCGGGCAGTATCAGGGCTGTCGTTCCTGGCAGGTGGGCCCGGCGGTCGTCGTCGCGGCCTGATCTCCGCTCGGGCGTGCGTCCGGACCGGGCACATGCGACGGCCGCCGGAGCCTTCTGCGGGTACGGGGCCGCAGGCGTGCCCGGGCGGCGTCCGCCATGCGGCGCGGCGTCCAGGGAGCGCGGGAACCCTCCACCGGACGTTGCGGCGGTACGGCCGGCCGGGGCGGCAGCGCAGGAAGACGGACCAACGCGTCCAGGCCGCCGCCCGGGGCCGCCTCCAGCATGGCGCGCCCGCCCCCCGCGACGGCCAGCCGCTGCACCAGAGCGAGGCCCAGACCACTGCCGCCCCCGGCCGCGCCCGGTGCCCGCCAGAAACGGTCGAAGGCACGGGCACGGTGTTCGGGCGGCAGGCCCGGGCCCTGGTCGATGACGTGCAACTCCGCCCAGCGGGCCCGGGCCTCACGCGTGCCGCGGCGGGTTCCGCGTGCCTGCCGCGTCTCCAGCCGCACCTCGGTCCCGGGCCCGGAGACCCGCAGCGCGTTGGAGAGCAGGTTGTCCAGAATCTGTTCCACCGCACCCGGTACGGCGAGCGCATGGCCGACGGGCTCACCCGCGAGGGTCAGCAGGCATCCGCGGGCGGCGAACAACGGGCCCCAGGTGGCGGCCCGTTCACGGGCGCACCGGTCCAGGTCGACCGGCTCCCTGACGGTCGCGTGTTCCTCCAGCCGGGCCATGGCCAGCAGTTTCTCGACCATCCGGGCGAGCCGTTCGGTCTCGGTCATCGCCGCGGTCAGGCTGCCCCGGGCGGCGGGGGCGATACCGGGTTCCAGGTTGTCCAGTCGCAGCCGCAGGGCGGCAAGCGGTGTCTTGAGCTGATGGGACGCCTCGCCCGCGAACGCCCGCTGCGACTGCATCACGTGCTCCAGGCGCGCGGCGGTGTCGTTGAAGGTGCCGGCCAGCCGGCGGACCTCGGGCGGACCGGTGGACGTCGCCAGGGTCGCACGGACGGAGAGGTCCCCGCGGGCCAGTTGTGCGGTCACGGCCTCCAGTTCCAGGATCGGGCGACCGGTCCAGCGCGCCACCGCAAGGCCCAGTCCCGCGAACGCCGTCAGGACGAGCAGCCCCGCAACGGCGAGCGTCAGCCAGACCCGGTGCACCCGCTGGGAGACCACCTCCGTGGGCAGCGACAGGTGCACGGCGCCGGAACGCGATGCTCCGACGGCCACCGGTGCCGCCGCGGACAGCCCATTCACCCGGCCGTACCTGCTGGTGCGGACCTCGGTCGCGGCCCGCCCGTGCAGCGCGGCGCGCACGTGCCGCCGGTCGAGCATGTCCCGGGCCTCGCGGTTGTCCAGCGGGCGGGACGCGGCACGGACCCGGCCGTCGCGGTCGAGCACGAACACCTCTCCGCCGATCCGCTCGGCACAGTGGTTCACGCGCCGGGCGAGCGCAGCCGTCTGGTCCGACCTGAGGGAGAGCCGGGCGTAAGCGGCGAGAGCCTCGGCCTCGTCCTCCGCGGTGCGCACGACGCGCTGTCGCTCCGCGCTGCTGTAGACGATGCCCAGCGGGACTTCCAGGCTGATGAGCACCAGCACGATGAGGGTGAGATAGCTCAGCCGCAGGCGACGGGTCACGGCCGCGGCACTCGGTCCGGGGCGAACGGCGGCGGGTCGGGGAACGAGACGTGGTCGGTGAGCCGGAAGCCGACCCCGCGCACGGTCTCGATCCAACGGGCGTCGCCGAGCTTGCGCCGCAGGGTGGCGACATGCACGTCCAGAGTCCTGGTCGGGCCGTGGAAATGCGGGTCCCACACCTGGTCGAGGATCTGCCGGCGGGTGTATACGGCACCGGGATCCTCCGTCAGGAGTGCCAGCAGGTCGAACTCCTTGGGCGTGAGGGCGACCTGTTCGGAGCCCAGCCGCACCTGGCGGGTGCGCCGGTCGACGACGAGCCCTCCCTGCCCGGCGTATCCGTCCCCGCCGAAAGCCTTTCGAGCTCCGGCGCCGGGGGCGTCCGCCGGGCCCGGGGTGCCGGCCGGCACCTCCGGTACGGCGGTCACCGCCGCCGGGCGGGCCGGTTCCGACGGACTCGCAAAGCCCTGAGCCGCGACGGCCGTGCGCCGGGTGACCGCCCGGACCCGGGCAATCAGCTCCCGGATGCTGAAAGGTTTCGCCAGGTAGTCGTCGGCCCCGATCTCCAGGCCCACGATCCGGTCGGCCTCCTCGCCCCGCGCAGTGAGCATGATGATCGGCACGTCGGAGACCTGACGGATGTGCCGGCAGACGTCGATGCCGTCGATGTCCGGCAGGCCGAGATCCAGCAGAACGATGTCCTCGTAGGGCGCGCCGAGTGCCTCGGATCCGGTGGCGACCCGCGCCACCGTCAGCCCGTAGCGGGCCAGTCCCTCGGCAAGGGGCTCGGCGATGGTGTCGTCGTCCTCGATGAGCAACACCCGCATGGTCGTCTTCCCATCCGTTCGTTCTCGGCGGCATGTCGGGGGCCCTGCCGGGTGCGCCTCAGGCGCGCGTCAAGGACCTTGTGTGCAGGGCGAGTTCGGCATCTGCACCGTACAACAGCACGTTGCCGGGAAGATCGTGACTCATCCCACCCCCGACGACCCGCGTTCTTGGCCCTGTTCTGCGTACACGCCCCCTCGCCGCAGAGAACTGCCCGGATCCTGGGCGGGCCTTAACGTGCTGCTGGCCTGGCGCTGACAACTGCCTCCCTACGGTCGTTGCCACAGTCCGCAGGCGCCGTCCCCGAGACGAGCGCCGCTGCGAACCCCAGGAGGCACCATGCAGGCCCTTCTCGACCATGCACGTTCCTTCCACCGGAATCTCGGCGACGACGCCGACACCTATCGCGCCCTCGCTGCCGGCCAGTCGCCCGAGGCCATGGTCATCAGCTGTTCGGACTCCCGCGTCGTCCCCGCACTCCTCACCGGCGCCGGACCGGGCAGGATCTTCGAACTGCGCAACGCCGGCAACATCGTTCCGCCGCCCGGCACGGGCACCCCCTCGGGCGAGGTCGCGACCATCGAGTACGCACTCGACGTGCTGGGGGTGCGGGACGTGGTGGTGTGCGGCCACTCGCACTGCGGAGCGATGGACGCCCTCGCCTCCGGCAGCGACCTGTCCGAACTCCCCGGCGTACAGGCGTGGCTGTCGCTGGTGCGCCCCGCGCTCGACCCGTACCTCGGCACGCCCTCCGGCACCCAACCGCAGCTCGAAGAGATCGTCCAGCGCAATGTCGTGCACCAGCTCGCGGTGCTGAGCTCCTATCCGGCGGCCCGCCGGCTCATGGACGCGGGCGCCCTCCGTCTGCACGGCTGGTTCTACCGCGTCGAGACCGGAGCGCTCCTGGAACTCGGGGACGAGGGGACGTTCGAGGCCCGCTGACGCCGCCCCCCGACCGCTCGGCCCCGTCGCACGGACCCCGGAGGACCCCCCATGACTTCCCCCACCCGAAAACGCGCCCGCCACGCCCGCCCGGCAGGCCGCTCCCTCCCCACCCTTCCCCACCTTCCCGCCACTGCCCGACGCGCGCCCGAAGCCCCCTCGGAACGGCCGCCCACCCTCGTCGAAGAACTGCGCGGAGCCTCGCTCGTGACCGAGATCACGGCGTCGTTCGTCGTCTTCCTGGTCGCTCTGCCGCTGTGCATCGGCGTGGCGGTCGCCTCCGGTGCACCCGCCGAACTCGGCATCATCTCCGGTGTGGTCGGCGGGCTGATCGTCGGCCTGATGCGCGGCAGCACCCTCCAGGTCAGCGGGCCCGCGGCCGGACTCGCCGCCCTCGTCGCGGAGGCCGTGGCCGCACACGGCCTGGCGACGCTCGGCATCATCGTCCTTGCATCCGGTGTCCTGCAGATCGGCCTCGCGCTCATCCGCCTCGGCCGGATGTTCCAGGCGATCTCCGTCGCCGTCGTCCAGGGGATGCTGGCCGGTATCGGCCTGCCGCTGATGATCAGCCAGTCCTACGTGCTGGCCGACAGCAAGGCTCCGGGCACTCCCGTGGAGAACGCGCTGGGCCTGCCCGATCTGATCACCACGGCCCTGAGCACCGGCAACGCCGTGATCGCCACGGCGCTCGGCCTCGCGACCGTCGTCCTGTGCTTCGTCTGGAAGAAGGTGCCCGGCCCCGTGGGCAAGGCGCCGGCGGCGCTGGTCGCCGTCGGCGTCGGCATGGCCGTGGCCGCGCTTCCCGGGGTGCGGATCAACACCCTCCGGGTGGGCGATCTGCTGGGCTCCGTGCACCTGCCCGGAGCCGCGGAGTTCGCCTCCCTGGCCGACCCCGCCGTGCTGGCCACCGTGCTCACGTTCACGGCGATCGCCTCCGCCGAGAGCCTGTTCACCGCCGCCGCCGTGGACCGTATGCACACCGGTGCGCGCACCCGCTACAACACCGAACTGCTCTCCCAGGGAGTGGGCAACACGGTGTGCGGCACGCTGGGCGCCCTGCCCATGACGGCCGTGGTCGCGCGCAGTTCGGCCAATGTCCAGGCGGGCGCCACGACCCGGCTCTCCCGCACCCTGCACGGGCTGTGGCTGCTGGGCTTCGCCCTGCTCCTGCCCGGCCTCCTCGCGCTGATCCCCATCACGGTGCTTGCCGGAGTGCTGGTGCACAGCGGCTGGAAGCTCCTCGCGCCCGAGCAGTTCCCGCGGTTGTGGAAGCAGGACAAGGGGGAGGCGATCGTGATGGCCGTCACCACCGTCGCGATCTTCGGTACCGCCCTGCTGGAGGGAGTCCTCATCGGACTTGCCGCGGGTGTCGTGCTGGCCGTGCTCCGCATGTCCCGCACCACCGTGCGGCACAGCACCGAGGGGGACACGGCGAAACTGACGATGACGGGCAGCGCCACCTTCATCAGGCTCCCTCAGCTGCTCGATGCGCTCGATGCCGTCGCCGCGGCCGGCCGTCCCCGGATCCGGCTCGACCTCACGGCCATGACACACCTCGACCACGCCTGCCGCACCCAGGTCGACGAGTTCGTCGCCCAGCAGCGCAGGAGCGGGAAGGTCCGGGTGGAACTGATGCTCCCGGGCGGCCCGACGGACGCTCCGACGGCAGGGCCCGGCGAGCCACCGCTCGCAAGCGGCGTACCCCGGCAGGCGGCGACGGGGGAGGAACGAGCGGACCTTCCGCACCCCGTGGCCCGCTTCGCCCGGGGCCGGGCGGCGGCACGTTCCGGTCACGACCCCGAACCACTCGCGTACGACGGGGAGTTCACCCGGTCGGCCGCAACCGAGGAGTTCGACATCGGTGCATGGGAGGAGGCGTTCAGGAGCGAGGCTCCCGGACGCGACACCGGTACCGCCCCGCGGCCCCTGCACCACCGCAACGCCCCGAGGCGGCCGAACGCCGGCCCCGGCTCCGGCCACGGCGGCCGCAACGACGCCAGGGCCGCCGGCCCGGACGAGGCCCTCGACTGGTGAATCGGTGGCCTGGGCGGCCCGGCCCAGGGCCTGTCCGGCGGATCATGCCGGACAGGCCCGTGGTCCCGAGGAGGGCTCAGCCCTTGAGCGTGAAGGTGAAGTCGCCGGAGAGCTTGCCGCTCAGCCGGACCGCCGAGACGAGCTTCCCCGCCGTGATCAGTCTCTCGACCTCGGCCCGCGAAAGACCGCAGCCTTGGGCGATCAGTCGCACCGGCCGGACAGGGATCCGCGCCGCAAAGCGGACCGAGACGTCGATCACCTCGCGGTCCAGGTGATCCGATCCGCCGGTGTCGAGGCGCCAGGCGTCGTCCCAGTCGAGGGCGATGCGATTACGGCGCTGCACGACCGGATCCTGGAGCAACTCGGCTGCCAGGCCAGGGTCGTTGTCATGCAGCCTGTCCAGCAGCTCAGGTCGTACGGAGCGCACGTTCATCCGCTCCAGGACCGTGAGCTTTGCCGTGTCCCCGCAAGCGGTACAGAGCACGAGGAGCCAGGCGTCGAGGAGCTTGTGGTGTGCGTTGACGCGAAATTTGCCGTTGGCCCGGAAGCGCTCGGACGCGCACACGTGGCATCGGCGGAGAACGGTCGGCAGGCAGGTGGGCATGACCATCCAGCTATTGAGCACAGAAGTACACCGGTTTCAGTGAGAAGTCCGCAGCAAAAAGGAGCGCGGCGCACATGCGCGACGCGCGACAGATCAGCGCTCGGGAGGTCTCACAGGGTGTACAACGGCACGTCCTTGCCCAGACGACTTGGTTCGGCAGCACGGTAGTGGCGCACAGCGGCGCTGCTCCACTGGTTTTCGAGCGGCTCACCGCCAGGTCGGCGGTGCGGACGGTGCCACCTTGGGCGCCCCTGAGGCGTGCTGGTGGGCGCGGACAGAGGTGGAGTCGACGTTGGCGTCCCGATCGACGGCACCCGCGGCGTCGGCCTGGGCTCGGACGTGCGAGAGGAGCATCTCCCAGGTGCTGTCGGCCGACCACAGTAAGAACTCCTGACGGAATGACTCTCAAGTCACGTTGGAGCTTGGCCGGTGGGTAGCGGCCGCGTGCGAGGATGCTGCCGTGCTGGATGAGATCGACGCGGTGGACTGGGACTCCATACCGGGCCATCCCGACTGGTATGAACCGGATCGCGCCGCCCGTGGTCTACGTGCCCTGGCCGAGGCGGCGAACCTGGTACAGGCCGCGGAGGCCGGCTCGCGGCTTGGCGGCGGTGGAATTGTTCATGGCCACAGTGGCGCGGTGTTCCCAGCGGCTGTGGTTGCGGCCCCGCTGCTCCTGGACATCGCCCAGCAGGGTCACGCGGCGGCGCGGGACACCGCGTTGGGGCTGCTTGATGAGGCTCTGTCGTGCTACCCGCATGCCGGGTACACCCGGGTGGCAGGTTCTGGCGGCACCGTGGTTCCCCTCTGCTGTGCCATCGCCCACCACTTGCGAGCTCGCGCCGATTTCCTTGCCGGGCTGGGCAAGAGGGGCAAGTCATTGCTGGCCGACGCGGCCGCGCACTGGCGCTTCGAGATCCGCGAGTGCATCGCCGACAGCGGCGACACGGCAGCCTTCGGCATCCTGGCCGGCTGTCTCCCCGACGGCGTACACGCGGCGGAAATGCATCTCGCTGGAGCCATCACCATGCTGAGCGGACTCACCCTCGAATACCCGCCCGCAGAGGGCTCTCTCGAAGCATGCCTGCGGGTGATCGCCCGGCATCCGGGCGAACTGCCGCCAGGTGCCGTGCTGTATCCGGCGGAGTGCGGGGATTTTGTGCACTGACTGGCTGCCATGCTTCAGGACCTTCTGGCGCAGAGACCGACTGCCGCCGTGACGCGGCAAGACGCCTCCAGCAGATCAGGGCGCATCCGAGGGTGAGGAAGGCTGCGTGGATGTCGTCGCGGATCTCCCAGCGGATCCGCAGGCGGCGGAACCAGTGCAGGTGGGCGAAGGCGCGCTCGACGACCGAGCGTTGAGTGCCCAGACCGGAGCCGTGATCGGTGCCGCGTCGTGCGATCACGGGCTTCACCCGAGGGTGCCCTGGAACACCAGCACGTCCGGATGCCGCTTGCGTCCCCGGAGTGTCCCGCTCGTACGGAACACGTGCGATCGGGGAGACAGGACCTACGGTGTTTCGTCCCCCTCGTTCGCGTCCCCCGCGTCAGGGAGGATGGCGAACGCCTCGATCTCGACGAGCAGTTCGGGCCGAATCAGGGCCGCGACCTGCACGGCCGAGCTCGACGGCTGCCGCACGGGGTCGATCACCTCGTCGCGTGCCGCCCTGACCGCCGGGAGATGGGCGATGTCGGTCACGAAGTACGTCAGTTTGATGACGTCGTCGAACGAGGCGCCTGCCGCGGCCAGGCAGCGGCGGAGGTTCGCGAACACCTGCCGCGCCTGGGCCGCCGGGTCGTCCACACCGACGACAGTTCCGTCCTCGGCGAAGGCGCATTGGCCGGAGACCGCCACGAAGCGGCCGGTGCCGAGGACGACATGGCTGTAGCCGTTGCCGGGCGCAACACCCTCGGGGGCACGTACATGCGTGAGGTGAGAGGACATGCGCACATCCTCGCCCACGGCGCGGCGCCTCGGCACTCCGGCCGTCAGGGCAGGACCGTCCCGCCGTCCGGATCCGGGTACCCGGGCTCAGCGCGGTCCGCACGCCGCACATGCAGATGGCCTTCCAGCGGGAAGGCGGGCGGCCATGCGGGCAGGAGCCGGGCGAACTCGTAGCCGCACTTCTGCGCGACCCGGCACGACGCCTCGTTGTCCACCTGGTGGAGCAGTTCCAGGCGTTCCAGCCCCTCGGTCCCGAACGTGTCGAAGGCCCAGGCACCGAGCGCTTCGAGAGCCCGCGGGGCGATGCCCCGGCCGCGGGCTTCGACCGCCGTCCAGTAACCGACCTCGGCTGAAGCGGCGCCGGTGTCCGCCCTCTTCAGGACCACGTTGCCGAGGAGGCGGCCGGCCTCGGCGGACTCCTCCCGGACGGCGAAGGCGAATCGCTCGCCCGCCGCCCAGCCCTGCTGCTGGACCCCGACCCACCGCGCCGCCTCCGTGACGTCGTCCAGGGTCGTGGAGGTCAGGCGCCGCAACACGGGATCGCGATACGCCTCGACGAGGGCGGAGGCGTCCGCCAGGCACCAGGGACGAAGAACGAGCGCAGGAGCAGAGGGTGTTCCGTCCGCTCGCAGGACGGCTGTGATGCCCGCCGACGGGCCGGTCGATGCGGTCATCGCGGTGTCCTTGCCCGCAGTGCCCGCACGGACCAGTCGAGCGCCGGTCCCGGAGACTGCGGTGCGGGCCAGTCGTTGATCGTCGCGAGCAGGCGGAAGTACCTGTCCCTGCGAGGGCGGTCGATCCTCCGCAGCCGCGTCAGCAGCAGTCGGGGCAGCCGGGTGTCGTCGGCGGGACTGCCGAGGAGTCGCGCGCAGCGGGCGGTGAGCGCCGCGACGACGGGCTCGGCCCGGACCGATGCCGGTGCGATGCCCGCGGCCAGGGCGGGGCCCACCACGTCGCGGACCGTCGCGGCGAGGTCGGGCTGCGGAGCCGTGGCGCCAGGTGTGCGCCCGGCCGCGTGGTCCTCGGCCGTCCGGCGCAACTCGGCCCGGAATTCCGGCTCCTGGGCCAGCTCCGCCAGCTCGACCCAGGCCCGCAGCTGTTCCGTGGTGGGACGGTCGGGCAGCTCCGGGGTCATCGAGCGCATGATCCCGGCGAATGCTTCGTCGGTGCCGAATCCGCCGAAGACGGCGTCGAGGAAGTCGCCCACCAGACCTCGGCGCTGGTCCTCGGAGAGTGTGGCCAGTCTGTGCATGAGATCCATCTCCTCGGGGGTGGACCCGCGTTCGGCGACCGCTGTCAGTACCGCGCGCCGCCGGCGCAGCACACGGATCTGTACGTCCAGTGCCTCGGCGTGCGCTGCGGCGACCTCCGTCAGCGGCAGCTCCCGGTTCAGCACCCTGCGGACGGTCGCGAGGTCCACTCCCAGTTCGCGCAGGGTCCGCACGAGGTCCAGGCGCGACGCGGCGTCGGCGTCGTACAGGCGGTAGCCGGCCGGGGTGCGGCCGGTCGGTGTCACGATCCCCTGGTCGGACCAGAACCGGATGGTCTTCACCGTGAGGCCGGTGCGCAGGGCCAGTTCGCCGATCGAGCAGAGCGTGTCGCCGTTCATGCCCCCACCTTCGGGTCTCCCCCTGGAGGAGACGCAAGCCCGCGCGTCCGCGGCACCGATCGCCTGCGGCCACCGGTGATCACCGTACGTCGTGAGGACGAACGAAGATCAGGCGGTGGCCGCAGGTCGCCACGTGGTGCCTGCCCGTGGCGGTCGATGTGCGAGCGGGCCCGTCAGCTGCTGACGTACTCCGCGAGGTGCTCGCCGGTGAGGGTGGAGCGCTTGGCGACCAGGTCGGCGGGGGTGCCCTCGAAGACGATCTTGCCGCCGTCGTGGCCGGCACCGGGGCCGAGGTCGATGATCCAGTCGGCGTGCGCCATGACCGCCTGGTGGTGCTCGATGACGATCACCGACTTGCCGGAGTCGACGAGCCGGTCGAGCAGGCCGAGGAGGTGCTCGACGTCGGCGAGGTGGAGGCCCGTGGTCGGCTCGTCGAGAACGTAGACGCCGCCCTTGTCGCCCATGTGGGTGGCCAGCTTGAGCCGCTGCCGCTCGCCGCCGGACAGCGTGGTGAGCGGCTGGCCGAGGGTGAGATAGCCGAGCCCGACGTCGGCGAGCCGGTCGAGGATCTTGTGCGCGGCGGGCGTGTGGGCCTCGCCGGCGCCGAAGAACTCCTCGGCCTCGGTCACCGACATCGCGAGCACCTCGCTGATGTCGCGGCCGCCGAGGTGGTAATCGAGCACCGAGGCGTCGAACCGCTTGCCCTCGCACTGCTCACAGGTGGTGGCCACCCCGGCCATCATCGCCAGGTCGGTGTAGATGACGCCGGCCCCGTTGCAAGTGGGGCAGGCACCCTCGGAGTTGGCGCTGAACAGCGCCGGCTTCACGCCGTTCTCCTTGGCGAACGCCTTGCGGATCGGCTCGAGAAGTCCGGTGTACGTCGCCGGGTTGCTGCGCCGGGAGCCCTTGATCGGGGTCTGGTCGACCGCCACCACACCCTCGTCGGCCGGGATCGAGCCGTGCACGAGGGAGCTCTTGCCGGAACCGGCGACGCCGGTGATGACGGTGAGCACGCCGAGCGGGATGTCGACGTCGACGTCTCGCAGGTTGTTCGCCGTCGCGCCGCGGATCTCCAGGGCGCCGGTGGCCTTGCGCACCGTTTCCTTGAGGGTGGCCCGGTCGTCGAGATGGCGGCCGGTGACAGTGCCGCTGGCCCGCAGTCCCTCGAGGGTGCCCTCGAAGCAGACGGTGCCGCCCGCCGTACCCGCGCCGGGGCCGAGGTCGACGACGTGGTCGGCGATCGCGATCGCCTCCGGCTTGTGCTCGACGACGAGCACCGTGTTGCCCTTGTCCCGCAGCTGCAGCAGCAGGTCGTTCATCCGCTGGATGTCATGCGGGTGCAGCCCGATCGTCGGCTCGTCGAAGACGTACGTGACGTCGGTGAGCGAGGAGCCGAGGTGGCGGATCATCTTGACGCGCTGCGCCTCGCCGCCCGACAGCGTGCCCGCGGGACGATCGAGCGAGAGATAGCCGAGCCCGATCTCCACGAACGAGTCGAGCGTCCGCTGCAGTGTGGTGAGCAGCGGCGCCACCGAAGGCTCCTTGAGAGAGCGGACCCACTCGGCCAGGTCCCTGATCTCCATGGAGCAGCAGTCGGCGATGCTCTTCCGCTTGATCTTCGACGAGCGCGCGCCCTCGTTCAGCCGGGTGCCGTCACATTCGGGGCAGGTGGTGAAGGTGACCGCCCGCTCCACGAACGCCCGGATGTGCGGCTGCATCGCCTCCTTGTCCTTGGACAGGAACGACTTCTGGATCTTGGGGATGAGCCCCTCGTAGGTGAGGTTGACGCCGTTGACCTTGACCTTGACCGGCTCCCCGTAGAGGAAGTCCTGCAGCTCCTTCTTGGTGTACCTGCGGATCGGCTTGTCCGGGTCGACGAAGCCGGACTGGGCGTAGACCTGCACGGTCCACTGGCTGTCCGACTTCCAGCCGGGGATGGTGAACGCGCCCTCGGCGAGCGACTTGGAGTCGTCGTACAGCTGGGTGAGGTCGATGTCGGTGACCTTGCCCCGGCCCTCGCAGCGCCCACACATGCCGCCGGTGATGCTGAAGCTGCGCCGCTCCTTCACGGCCTTCCCGGCCTTCTGCACGGTGACCGCGCCCGCCCCGCTGATCGAGGCGACGTTGAAGGAGAACGCCTGAGCGGAGCCGATGTGCGGCTTGCCGAGCCGGCTGAACAGGATGCGCAGCATCGCGTTGGCGTCGGTGGCGGTGCCGACCGTGGAGCGTGGGTCGGATCCCATGCGCTGCTGGTCGACGCTGATCGCGGTCGTCAGACCGTCGAGCACGTCGACGTCGGGCCGTGCGAGGTTGGGCATGAAACCCTGCACGAAGGAGCTGTACGTCTCGTTGATCATCCGCTGCGACTCCGCGGCGATCGTGTCGAACACCAGCGAGCTCTTGCCCGAGCCGGAGACGCCGGTGAACACCGTCAGCCGACGCTTCGGAATCTCGACGCTGACGTCCTTGAGGTTGTTCACGCGCGCGCCGTGCACGCGGATCAGATCGTGGGCGTCGGCAACATGCTGCGCAGGCGACTGCGTGTCCGTTCTTGTGGCCATGCTTGTCGTGTCTCCATCTGTTGAGCGGGGCCGCCGTCGCGGTCTCCGTCGGCGTCGTCCCGCTCGATCCGACCGGCTTCGAGAGTTGCGTCCGATTCTTGTTCGTCGGCACGGTCGCGGCAACGGTCCACTGTCCACGCGATCCGTGGTGTTGGCCGTGGTGGCGCGACGCACGTCCGACACCCCGGCCGCGCGGCGCGCCGGCCGTGGTGTCGGACCGATCAGTTCACTGCTTGCGAGGCTGGCTGAAGCGCAGCATGTTGCCGGCCGGGTCGCGGAAGGCGCAGTCGCGGACGCCGTACGGCTGGTCGATCGGCTCCTGCAGCACATCGCCGCCCGCCGCGCGGATGCGTTCGAACGTGGCGTCGCAGTCGTCGGTCCGGAAGATGACGCCGCGCAGCATGCCCTTTGCCATCAGCTCGGCCACTGCCTGCCTGTCGGCGTCGGAGGCGTTCGGGTCCGCGAGCGGCGGCTCGAGGACGATGTCCACATCGGGCTGCGACGGCGAGCCGACGGTCACCCAGCGCATCCCCTCGAAACCGACGTCGTTGCGCACCTCCAGGCCGAGAACGTCCCGGTAGAAGGCGAGCGCCTTGTCGTGGTCGTCGACGGCGATGAAGCACTGCGAAAGGTTGATGTCCATGCGTTTCACGCTACGGGCGGGGGGTCGGGTTTCGCTTCTCCATTCCTGACCGGTCGCGTGCGGATCCCGGCGGCAGGATCCGAACGGAAGACCCCAGGTCCCGTACGGGCGGTCCAGCGAGGTGCCGTAGCTGTCGTCGAGGGCCCGACAAGATCGCAGGACGGGGCCTAGCCCCAATACCGGTGACTTTGGCTGGTGTTGGTCGTTGGATGTGGTGTGCCAAGGCCTGGACAGGTGAAGTCGTCGGGTGAGCGGTTGTCGGACCGG